>JBJEDD010000124.1:0-10676 GCA_051871715.1 Muribaculaceae bacterium
ATTTTCATCGACAACAGGATATTTGCCTACTTTCTCGGCATGTGCTCGTTTATCGCCGTGAGCAAGAATGTCAAGACTGCTCTCGGGCTCGGCATCGCCGTCACCTTTATGCTGGTAATCACCCTGCCGGTCAACTACTTGCTCAACACCTATGTGCTCCGTCCCGGTGCCATGGCATGGCTGGGCGAAGGCTTTGCCGATGTCAACCTCAGTTTCCTCTCGCTCATTCTCTTCATCGCGGTCATTGCATCGATGACCCAGCTGGTCGAGATGGCTGTCGAGAAATTCAGTCCATCGCTATACGCCTCGTTGGGCATATTCCTGCCGCTTATCGCCGTGAACTGTGCCATCCTCGGTGGCTCGCTGTTCATGCAACAACGCGATTTTCCCTCGGTGTGGACCGCCTTCTGCGCCGGTGGCGGCTGGGGCATAGGCTGGCTCCTCGCCATCACCGCTGTCGCTGCAATCCGCGAGCGTGTAGCCTCTTACTCCAACGTGCCCAAGCCCCTGCGTGGCGTCGGCATCACATTCATTATCACCGCACTCATGGGCATCGCCTTTATGAGTTTCCTCGGTATTAAACTCTGATTATCAAGGCTATGATTATCAATTATATCGTCCTATCACAGATGACCACGACACTCATTGCCGGTGTCGGCATCTTCCTCGCCATCACCCTCGTCCTGGTTGCCGTTCTCCTGGTCGCCAAGCACTATTTGGTGCATAGCGGCGATGTCACCATCGACATCAACCACAGCAAGGACGTGCAAGCCCCGGCCGGTGGCTCGCTCCTAAACACTATGGCTAATTGCGACGTATTCCTCCCATCGGCATGCGGTGGCAAGGGTTCCTGCGGTCAATGTCGCGTCCAAGTCCACAGCGGTGGCGGTCAAGTACTCCCCACCGAGGCTGTTCACCTCTCGCGAAAGGAAATTAAAGCCGACTGGCGCCTCGCTTGTCAAGTCAAGGTCAAGGAAAATATGGATATCGAGGTGCCCGCCTCTGCTCTCGAAGTCAAGGAGTGGGAATGTGAAGTCATCTCCAACAAGAATGTCGCCACATTCATCAAGGAGTTTATTGTGCAACTGCCCCCGGGCGAACACATGAACTTCGAGCCCGGCTCATATGCCCAAATCAAAATCCCCACCTTCGACATTGACTACGACCGCGATATGGACAAGGCTCTCATTGGCGACGAGTACCTGCCCGCGTGGGAGAAATTCGGGCTCTTCAACCTCCACTGCGTCAACAAAGAAGAGACCGTCCGCGCCTACTCCATGGCAAATTATCCCGCCGAGGGCGACCGCATCATGCTCACCGTGCGCATCGCCACCCCGCCCTTCAAGCCCAAGCCTCAGGTAGGCTTCATGGATGTCAACCCCGGCATTGCATCATCCTATATCTTCACCCTGCGCCCCGGCGACAAGGTGCTGATGAGCGGTCCTTACGGCGACTTCCACCCCATCTACAACACCAAGAACGAGATGATGTGGATTGGCGGCGGTGCCGGCATGGCTCCCCTCCGCGCCCAAATTATGCACCTCACCAAGACGCTCCACACCACCGACCGCATCATGAACTACTTCTATGGTGCCCGTGCACTCAACGAAGTGTTCTATCTCGACGACTTCCTCTCGCTCGAGCGTGAATTCCCCAACTTCAAGTTCCACCTCGCCCTCGACCGTCCCGACCCCGCCGCTGATGCCGCCGGTGTAGCCTACACTCCCGGATTTGTACACCAAGTAATCTATGATACATACCTCAAGGACCACGACAGTCCCGAGGATATCGAATACTACATGTGCGGTCCCGGCCCCATGAGCGCTGCCGTCAACAAGATGCTCGACAGCCTCGGTGTCGACCCCGAAAACATTCATTATGACAACTTTGGCGGTTGATTATAGTCTTTTAACATCCGCATATGCTCCCTTGCGGGCAAAAATCCTTAAATTTGCGCCCGTAAATCGATTGAAGATGAAAAAACTATTAGTAATACTCGCAGTAATTATCGCATGCGCCGGCACACAACAGGCAAATGCCCAATTCCGCTACAACGCCATCGCCGGCGCCACAATCTCCAACTTGAATTTCAAGCAAGACCTCGTCACCGTATCCGGTGAGGCGGGCTTCTCGCTTGGCGTGCAAGGCGAGTTGATGTTCCCGGGCATCGGCTTCGGTCTTGACATCGGCTTGATGTACAACCAACTCGGTGCCAAGGTCAACCTCGGCGAGCGCAAGGTGTGGTCGTCTCTCGGCTACGGCAACGAGCGAGTTTACCTCCACTATGTGCAGATACCTCTACATCTCCGCTTCAAGTGGACACGCATGAGCGGACTCGAAGAGAAGATTGCCCCCTTTGTCTATGGCGGTCCCGAGTTTAATATCCTCGTCGGTCACAATGGCGCTTCGGCATTCAAGTGCGCCGGCGCCGACCTCAGCCTCACCTGCGGCTTCGGCTTCGAACTGTTCCAAAGATGGCAAGTATCAGGCTCTTACTCCTGGGGTATGACCTACGCCCTCAAGACCAAGATGCTCGATGACTTCTCTGCTCGCAACCGACATTGGTCGATACGACTCGCCTACTTCTTTTAGAAAATAGTTTTACCCGCTATTCACTATAAACCCTGCCCCGCAATACTCATCGCGGGGCAGCGCGTTTTTAAAAATGGTTAAAGATTAGAGTTGTTAAACATGTGATAGGTTAATTTAACAATTAATATTTAGCACTTTGACGTTATAATTGTAATTTTGTCTTCGTTTTTAAGCAATCAGTATTACTATTTAAGTCAACTATAACAGTTTGAAACTTATGAGTGAAACAGTTAACATCCGCGACCTCAACGCGTTAGTGGCTTCCAAGAGCGACTTTATCAATATCATTACACACGGTATGGACCGCACGATTGTCGGTCAGAAACACCTCGTTGAGTCCCTCCTTATCGCGTTGCTCTCCAATGGACACATCCTCCTCGAAGGTGTCCCCGGCTTGGCAAAAACACTTGCCATCAAGACTTTAGCACAAGTAATCGACGCTAAATACAGCCGCATACAGTTCACCCCCGACTTGCTCCCCGCCGATGTGGTCGGCACAATGGTCTACAGCGTCAAGAACGAGACTTTCCAAGTCAAGAAAGGTCCGGTATTTGCCAACTTCGTCCTCGCCGACGAAATCAACCGCGCACCCGCCAAGGTACAGAGCGCATTGCTCGAGGCTATGCAGGAGCGCCAGGTGACCATCGGTGATAACACCTTCGCTCTCGACGAGCCTTTCCTTGTCATGGCGACCCAAAACCCCATCGAGCAAGAAGGTACATACCCCCTCCCCGAGGCTCAAGTCGACCGTTTCCTCATGAAAGTCGTCATCGGCTATCCCTCCAAGGAAGAAGAAAAAATCATCATCCGCCGCAACATCTCCAACGAGCAAGCTCGCGTCGATGCCCTCCTCAAGCCCGAGGAAATCATCGAGGCTCAGAAAGTCGTCGAGCAAATCTACGTCGACGAGAAAATCGAGCGCTACATCGTTGATATCGTCTTCGCCACTCGTTTCCCCGTGGACTATGGCATGGACGACCTCGCCGGCATCATCGCCTTCGGCGCTTCTCCTCGTGCTTCAATCTCACTGGCTCGCGCCGCTCGCGCCTACGCATTCCTCCACCAACGCGGCTATGTGGTTCCCGAGGATGTTATCGCTGTCAGCCACGACGTTCTACGTCACCGCATCGGCGTCACATACGAGGCTGAAGCCAACAACATCACTACCGACGAAATTATCACCGAAATCCTCGATAAGATACAGGTGCCCTGACATCCGGTGTAATTGCCTATGGATGCAAATGAACTGCTCAAGAAGGTCCGCAAGATAGAAATCAAATCCCGCGGGCTGTCGCAAAATATCTTCGCCGGCGAATACCACAGCGCATTCAAGGGCCGAGGCATGATGTTCTCGGAGGTGCGCGAGTATCAATACGGCGACGATGTCCGCGACATTGATTGGAACGTCACCGCGCGTCACAACAACCCTTATATCAAAATATATGAGGAGGAGCGTGAACTCACGGTGATGCTGCTGGTCGACGTGTCGGGAAGCCGCTCGTTCGGCGCCTGCGGCGTCGACAAGCGCGAAATGATCGCCGAAATCGCCGGCACTTTGGCCTTCTCAGCCACACAAAACAACGATAAAATCGGTGCACTATTCTTCTCTGACAAGGTCGAAAAATTCATCCCGCCCAAAAAGGGTAAGAAGCATATCCTGCTGATTATTCGTGAGTTGCTCAACTTCGAGCCCGAGCACCGCGGCACCGACATTGCCCTGGCATTGCGATACTTCACCGACGCCATGCGCAAACGCTCAACTATGTTCCTTATCAGCGACTTCATCGATGCCGACGACTACCGCCAAGCGCTGTCGCTCGCTCGCAACAAGCACGACGTGATGGCTATTCAAGTCTACGACAAGCGAGACACCACCCTCCCCAACGTCGGGTTGATGCGCGTCAACGACCTCGAAACCGGACAAAGCATGTGGCTCGACACTTCCAGTGCCAAGGTGCGCAATACCTATGCCCGATGGTGGTATGACCGCCAGCAGGCTATGGTCGACACTCTACGCGCCGGGCGTGTCAACTTTGTCTCCGTTGCCACCGATGAGGATTATGTCAAGAGCCTTATCGCTCTATTCAAAAATCGCACTCGCAAATGATGACCCTACGTCGTTTCATATTATCTTTTGTGGCTATTGCCGCTTCCTTCGCTGCTACAGCCGCGCCTCGCATCACGGCATCGGTGGATACCGCCGCTGTCGAGATGGGCAATTATGCCACTCTTCACATCAACGTCGCCGACCCATCCCACTCGGGCGTTTTAGTCGATATCCCCGAGCCGGCTACCGAGATGGATGTCTTCGACTTCGTGGATGTCAAAGCCGACACCACACCCAATGGCTATGCCTACACCATGCGTCTACAGGTGTGGTATCCGGGGATGCTCACCCTACCCCCGTTCCGCTACGCTGTGGGCAACGACACCATCGCCAGCGACGTCGTCGCAATCAAGATTCTCCCCGTAGAGATGGACTCCACTCAGACTCTCAACCCCATGGAGGGCGTTGTCAATCCTCCGCGCAAGTGGTGGGATTACATCCCCGACTGGACTGTGTGGGTGGCTCTCGGCTTGCTCCTCGCTGCCCTCATCGGTGCCGGCATTTACGTTTATATTATGTATCGTCGCACCGGTACCATTATCATCCACAAGCCCAAGCCCATCGACCCGTATGCCGAGGCTATGGCTGCCCTCGGACGCCTGCGCACACAGCGCCTCGCCGAAGCGGGCAAGGAGAAGGAGTACTACACTGCTCTCATCGACATCCTGCGTCGTTACCTCCAGCAACGCTTTGCTATCAACGCTATGGAGATGTCCTCAACCCAAATTCTCGCCTCTCTGCGCAATAACCCCGAGACACGCGACAACCAACCGCGCATCAAGCAAATCCTCGACCTTGCCGACATTGTCAAGTTTGCCAAGGTGCGTCCTATGCCCGACGACAACATCAAGTCGTTCAGCACTGTCGAGCAGTTTGTCGAGCAGACCAAGCCCATCCCGGCTCCCGAGGAGGCGGAGAAGGCTGATAATCAAACAAAGAAAGTATAAACTATGCAATTTGCTCATCCTCACATATTATGGCTACTGTTGCTCTTGGTGCCCATGGCTGTATGGTACATCCTCAAGCAACGCAATGCGGTGCCGGCACTGTCGATATCGACCACCAGCCCCTTTGCTCACATGCCACGCACTTGGAAGCAATATCTGCGCCACGCTCTCTTCGTGCTACGACTCTGCGCTATCGCTTGCCTGATTGTGGTGCTCGCTCGTCCTCAGTTGCGCAATAAGTGGAGCACATCATCCACCGAGGGCACCGATATCATCATCGCCTTGGATATTTCAACCAGTATGTACGCCCGCGACTTCAGCCCCAACCGCTTTGAAGCCGCCAAGGCTGTGGCTGCCCAGTTTGTCCAAGGACGCGAAAACGACAACATTGGCTTGGTAATCTTCGCCGGCGAGAGCCTCACCGGTCTGCCCATGACCGGCGACCGCGCCGCATTGCTCAACTACATCAGCAACCTCAGCATCGGCGACCTCGAGGACGGCACCGCCATCGGCGAGGGTATCATCACTGCCGTCAACCGCCTCCGCGACGGTAAGGCTAAGAGCAAGAGCATCATCCTCCTCACCGACGGAACCAACAACCGCGGATTGGCTACTCCCGGCGAAGCGGCTCGCGTTGCCGCAGAGTTGGGCATCAAAATTTACTCCATCGGTGTCGGCACCAACGGCATGGCTGAGGTTCCTGTCCGCTACGATTATGCCGGACGACTCGTCTATGAGATGCAGAAAGTCGAAATCAACGAAGACGCTCTGCGCGATGTCGCCTCTGTCACCGGTGGCAAGTACTTCCGCGCCGTTGACAACTCCTCACTCAGCGAGGTATTCACCGAAATTGACGCTCTGGAGAAAACCAAACTCGATGTCAAGAATTTCTCGCACACCGAGGATAATTATATGATGTGGGCGTGGCTCGCATTCGCCTTCTTCGCACTTGAACTGCTCCTGCGATATGTCTACCTGCGTCCTATTCCTTAATTTCGCTTGCCGCTATGTTTGATTTTGCCAATACATATCTACTCAACCTTCTGTGGCTCATTCCGGCGTTCTACGCCGTGTTCTGGTGGTCACGTGCACGCCGTCGCCGTCGCTTGGCGCGCTTCGGTCGCGCCGACGTCCTCGTGCCGCTGATGCCCGAGGTATCACCCTACAAGCCTTCTGTGAAGTTTGTCCTGCGCATGCTGGCACTCACCATGCTCATAATCGCGCTGGCTCGCCCGCGTGCCGGCGAACAACAGAAGGAAGAAAGCCTTGCCGGCATCGAGGTAATGATTGCCTTTGACCTCTCCAACTCTATGTATGCCTCGGCTACCGACGATATCAATGCCGCATCGCGCCTCGACCGCGCTCGCCTATTGCTCGACAAATTGGTCGACCGCCTCAACGGCAACAAAGTCGGGCTCGTAGTCTTTGCCGGAACTGCCAAGACGCAATTGCCTATGACCACCGACTTCGGCATCGCTCGCCTCATTCTCAGCGAACTCAACCCCGGCATGATGGAATACCAAGGCACCTCCCTTGCCGAGGCTATCGCTATGGCTGCCAACGGCTTCAGCCAGACTGACGACATCCACAAAGCCATTATCCTCCTCACCGACGCCGAGGACCACCAAGGCGATGCCATCGATGCCGCCAAGGCTGCTGCCGAGCGCGGTATTCAACTCAATGTCATCGGATTGGGTACCGGAGGCGGCGCCCCAATCCCCATGGGCACACGTCGCGGCGAGTATATGAAGGATAGCGAGGGCAATGTGGTCAATACCGCCCTCAATGCCGACCTCGCTCAGCAGATTGCCGATGCCGGGCAAGGCATCTTTGTCAACGGTGCTGCCGGCGACGCTCTCGATGCCCTCACCAAGCAACTCGACAAACTCCAGAAATCTCAACTCAAAAACGTCAAATACAGTGCCGGCGCCGAGCAATTCCCGGTGTTTGCATGGCTGGCTCTCATTTTCTTAGTCGTTGACATCTTTGTCCTCGACCGCAAGAACACATGGCTGAGCCGCATTAATTTCTTTACCAAGAAATGAAGATGAAAGGCATAACAATTGCTATAATAGCCGCTTGCAGCGCTCTCACCGCCTTCGCAGCCGACGTCCCCGCCGGCTCGACCAAGGCGGAGCGCAACCTCATCGTCCGTGGCAACGACCAATTCAACGACAGCAACTACCACGAGGCGCTTCAACTCTACGAGCAGGCGCTCGCCCTCAACCCCAACTCGGTCTACGGGCTTTATAACAAGGCTGTTGTCCTCACTCACCTCGCCTCCGAGGATAACAAGGGCACCGAAAACGACCCGCGCAAGCAAGCAGCCGAAATCTTTCAATCTATCTCGCAAAACAAGGATTACCCCGAGTTGGCTGCCAACTCGGCTTACAACCTCGGGAATATGGCTTTCAACGACAATCAATTCGACCAAGCCATAAATTTCTATAAGCAATCGCTGCGACTTCGCCCCGACAACGTCAAGGCTAAGCAAAACCTTCTGCTTGCCTTACAACGCAAAGAGGAACAACAACAAGAACAACCTCAACAACAGGAACAGCAGGAGCAACAGCAAGAGCAACAAGAACAGCAGCAACAGCAGCAACAACCCGAGCCTGAGCCTCAAGCCTCACAAAATGCTCAGCAGATGATGCAGGCTGTCCAGAACAAGGAAAACGCCACGCGCCGCAACCAACGCGTGGTGCCTGGCACCCCATACACCGATAAGCCATGGTAATGAGTATGCGAAATCGTGCAATCATATTACTGATGCTCCTGGCTACGGCATTTTGCGCTGTCGCCAAGACCACCTTTGAGTTACAACGTCCCACCAACGCGGTGCTCGGTCGTTACTACCACGTTACATATGTATTACGCACCGACGATGCCAATGCGCTCAACTCCGTGTCAAACCCCACGCCCGAGCATCCCAATATTCAAGGCATGCGCCTCTATTCGGGTCCCGGCGTAACTCAGGGATATGAGTCAACCTACGACTCACGCACCGGCAGTCAATCTTTCTACACCCTGCAACTTGTATATACCTACATCCCCGAGGCTGAGGGCGAAGCTACCATCCCGGCACTGAGCATCAACGTCGCCGGCACCAAGTACACCACTCGCCCTGCAACCATCCGCGTTCTGGGCAACGGTGGCGGTCAGCAATCCGGCTCCGCTTCCTCCGGTCGCCGTCCTCAAGCTCAAGTGATTGGCTCAAGTGTAGGCACTACCACCCCTCAAGACCTTATGGTCATCATCACGTTCTCGCGCTCCTCAGTCTACGAGATGGAGCCGGTTGTTGCTGATATCAAACTGTGCCTCAACATCGACCACTCTTTCAGCATCGAAAATCAATTCAACTCGGTGACCCTACCCGAGTTTGACGGCTTCCTCTCCGAGGACCTTCCCGTCAGCGGCGGTGGCGGACAAATCGAGAGCATAAATGGCAGAAACTACGAGACTTATGTAATCCGCCGCTACCTCCTTTACCCTCAGAAATCAGGCCGCCTGCGCATTTCGTCGGGTCAGTATGAAATAAATGTCATCGAGTACGAGACTGTTACTCGCGGCTATTTCCCCTCTCGTCGCGAGGTGCCGCGCAAGATGAATACCGCCACCAACACTGTCACCCTGGACGTCAAGCCCCTGCCGGAGCCTCGTCCCGCCGGCTTCAGCGGTGCCGTGGGGCAATTCTCCGTTGATGCCGCCGTTGAGCCTCAAATTGTTCGCTCCAACGAGTCGGCTACTTATACCCTCACGGTCCGCGGCTCGGGCAACATCAAGTACCTCAACGCTCCCGAGGTCCCCTTCCCTTCAACTTTCGAGACTTATACCCCCAAAACCGAAATTGATGCCTCTTTCTCGGGCAACAACTACCGTGGCACATTCGTGGCAGATTACCCATTCGTACCTCAGGAAGTTGGCAAGTTCAATATCGACCCATTCGCCTTCGTATACTTCGACCCCGCCAAGGGTCAGTACCAAACCGTGACTGCTCGTGGCTTCGACCTCAACATCCTCCGCGGAAATGGTCCCGCCGTTGTGGCTTCACAGAAGGAAGTGGATACTCAAATGACTGACATCTTCCACATTCATCCCCTACCCGCCGTGCCCGCTACGGCGCCTCTGCCCATCTTCGGCTCCACATGGTATGTGATGACCTTCATCGTGACTTTCGTCGCGCTGATTGCCGTGATTATCATCTACCGTCGCCATGTGCGTCGCGCCGCCGATGTCGCCGGGCGCCGATTGGCGCGTGCAGGTCGCGTGGTCGCCAAGCGCTTCAAGGCTTCACGCTCCTTCATGAAACAACGCCGTCCCGAGCAATTCTACGACGAATTAGCCAAGGCACTCAAGGGCTATATCGGTGATAAATTGGGCATCCCGCCATCCAACCTCATCAGCGATGTCATCGCCGAACGCCTCACGGCATTTGGCGTCGACGACACAACCGTCAACTCGGTTATCGATGTACTCGGCGAGTGCGAGATGGCTCGATTTACTCCTTCCGGCTCCGACGAGGCAATGGCTGACATCCTCGCCCGCGCCGAGGATGCCGTCAAGGCTATTGAAGATGTCAAGGTTAAAAATAGTTAATTATGAAAAACACTATCCTCTCGATTTTCAGCATATTACTCTTCTGCTCGGCTGCTCGAGCCGTTGAGCCCGCTCGCGCCGACTCGGCATACAACAACGAGCAATACGGCGAGGCTATATCCCTCTACACTCAAGTCCTCGCCGAGTATGGCGCCTCATCCGATGTCTATTACAACCTCGGCAACGCCTACTACCGTCGCGGCAATGTCGCTCAAGCAATCCTCAACTACGAGCGCGCCCTGCGCCTCGACCCCACCAACGAGGACGCTCGCGCCAACTTAGCCTTCGTCAAGGCGCGCCTTCAGGACAAAATCGAGGACGGCAACTCATTCTTCGGCAACGTACATCGCGATGTGGTATGTGCCCTCAAAGCCAACACCTGGGCGTGGATAGCCCTCATATCCTTCATCGCCCTATGTGCCGCCGTTGCCCTC
>JBJEDD010000125.1:0-10620 GCA_051871715.1 Muribaculaceae bacterium
CTCGATACCCCCGGTCACCAGGATTTCGCCGAGGATACCTACCGCACCCTCACGGCTGTCGACTCGGTGATCATCGTGGTCGACGTCGCCAAGGGCGTCGAGCAGCAAACTCGCAAACTCATGGAGGTGTGCCGCATGCGCAACACTCCCGTGATTATCTTTGTCAACAAACTCGACCGCGAGGGTCGCGACCCCTTCGATATCCTCGACGAGTTGGAAGCCGAATTGAAAATCGCTGTCCGCCCCTTGAGTTGGCCTATCAATATAGGTGCCAAGTTCAAGGGCGTTTATAATATTTATGAGAACAATATCGACCTCTTTACTCCCGATAAGCAGAAGGTGAGCGAGCGCGTGGAAATTGATGATGTCAACGACCCGCGTGTCGATGCCGCCGTCGGCGAGGCTGATGCCGCTCAACTCCGTGAGGACCTGGAACTTATCGCCGGCGTATATCCCGAGTTTGACCGCGACACCTACCTCGATGGCAAGGTCGCCCCGGTGTTCTTCGGCTCGGCTCTCAACACCTTCGGTGTCAAGGAGTTGCTCGACTGCTTTGTCAAGATTGCACCCTCGCCCAAGCCTGTGGAGGCTGTTGAGCGTGTTATCGAGCCTACCGAGGAGGCTTTCTCGGGCTTCGTGTTCAAGATTCACGCTAATATGGACCCCAACCACCGCTCGTGTATCGCCTTCGTCAAGATTTGCTCGGGTAAGTTTGAGCGCAATGCCACTTACCGCCATGTGCGCTCGAGCAAACTCATGAAATTCTCGGCACCGACCGCATTTATGGCGCAGAAAAAGAGCATCGTCGACGAGGCATGGCCCGGAGACATCGTCGGCATCCCCGATACCGGCAACTTCAAGATTGGCGACACTCTCACCTCCGGCGAGGAAATCCACTTCAAGGGCTTGCCCAGTTTCTCGCCCGAGATGTTCAAATATATCGAGAATACCGACCCTATGAAGTCCAAACAACTCGAGAAGGGTATACAACAACTTATGGACGAGGGCGTGGCTCAATTGTTTGTAAATCAATTCAATGGACGCAAGATAATCGGCACCGTCGGGCAACTGCAGTTTGAGGTAATCCAATATCGCCTCCTCCACGAGTACGGCGCTCAGTGTCGCTGGGAGCCGCTCTCGCTGTACAAGGCGTGCTGGATTGAAAGCGACAACGCCACTGCCATGGAGAATTTCAAGCGCCGCAAGCACCAATTTATGGCTGTCGACCGCGAGGGGCGCGATGTCTTCATGGCTGATAGCAATTATGTGTTGCAAATGGCGCGTACCGACTTTCCCGATATACGCTTCCACTTCACCAGCGAATTTTAAGAGCCTATGTTCCGTTTCAAGCAATTTGCCCTCTCTGACACCCGATGCGGTATGAAAATCGGCACCGACGGGCTATTGCTTGGCGCTTGGGCTGGTAACGGCAGAGACTTCAAGTCTATTTACGACATCGGAGCCGGCTGTGGCATCGTCGGATTGATGCTCGCTCAGCGCTTCACTCATGCTCAAGTTACTTTTGTCGAGAATGACCCATCGGCGGCTATGGACCTCGCTGATAATATTGCTGCATCGCCTTGGTGCGACCGTTGCTCTACTGCCATCAGCGATTTTGCCACGATTTCTTTGCCGGCGGTCGAGATGATTGTGAGCAACCCGCCATTCTTCCTCACCGGCGAATTATCGCCCGTCGCCGAGCGCGCCGCGGCTCGGCATGGTGAGTCTTTGTCACCATTAACCTTAATTAACTATTCACGCCAGGCGCTTGACCCCGCCGGCGTGCTCGCTATGATTGTGCCCGCCGAGCAATACGACTCCATTGTAGAGCATGCCGCATTTGCCGGGCTCAACATTTCGCGTGTTTGCTATGTGGTTACCGCTCCCGCCAAGGAGCCTAAAAGGTTGTTGATTGAACTCACTCCGGCTCCGGCTGTATGCCATCGCGAGCAATTGACCATTCGCGACGCTGCCGGTCGCTTCACCGAGCAATACTGCGCCTTAACCCGTGATTTTCACCTAAATATGTAATGATATGGCTGATATAAGATTTAACGTAACCCCGATGCAACGCATCCTCATGCTCGTCTTTACCTATGTGGTGGGGCTTGTGGTGGCTTCTATTTTGGGCTATGTGTTGTTGCGCATAGGCGGCGATGACCGAGCCGTGGCGATGATACGCATCGCTACCGTGTGCCAGGATATGTTCATGTTGGTGTTGCCGGCTGTGGCTACCGCGGTGCTCACTTGCAACGACGCCGCCTCGCTCTTGGCGGTCAATAAACGCCCGCAGCGCCCCATGATGGTCATGGCTATCATCACTATGGTGGTATCGGCTCCGGCTATGTCTTATATCATCGACCTCAACGCCTCAATGACGCTGCCCGACTCGCTCGCCGGGCTCGAGCGCTCCTTGCGTGAGTTTGAGGCTGCCGCTTCGGCTTCGGTGGAGTTAGCGCTGGGACCTCACACCATCCCCAACTTGGTGATGAGCCTGCTCATCGTCTCCATCCTTGCCGGATTTAGCGAGGAACTCTTCTTCCGAGGAGCACTTCAGCGCCTGTTGCAGTCGCTGCGCATCTCCCCGGCTGCCGCTGTGTGGATTGCCGCTGCGATATTCAGTGCCATCCATATGCAATTCTTCGGCTTCGTGCCGCGCATGTTGCTCGGCGCTTTCTTCGGCTATCTGCTCTTGTGGTCGGGCTCGGTATGGGTGCCTATCATCGCCCATGCCTTCAACAATG
This sequence comes from Muribaculaceae bacterium, assembly GCA_051871715.1. Taxonomy (GTDB): domain Bacteria; phylum Bacteroidota; class Bacteroidia; order Bacteroidales; family Muribaculaceae; genus CAG-873. Next base: position 2,745 of record JBJEDD010000125.1, read on the forward strand.
CCATGTTTATCATCTTGCGCTACGTCACCGGCGAGGGTGATGTGCACGTCGGTGGCGAGGGCGCCGGTGTCGAAGTGGCTGCCGCTATCAGCGCCGTTCTTACCGCCGTGTGCCTTTATATAATGTGGCGCGCTCGTCTTACCGATAAATCTCAAGAACAACTATAATATCGTCTAATTAATACCTTCACAATCAATCTATGAGCACAACTATTAAACCTCGTCTTCATCACTTCGACATGCTCAAGGGCGTGGCGATCTTCCTCGTCGTGATGGGACACGTAATCACCATGTGCATCCGCGAAGTGGATAGTACTCCCTTGTTCAAATTCCTTGAACGCATCCACATGCCGCTCTTCTTCTTTGTCAGCGGCTGGTTCACTTATAAGTTGAGTGCTGAGGGGCGCATCGTCCTCCCGCCGCTGGGGCAGCGAGCACTCCGCCTATTGTTGCCTATGGTGGCCACGAGTTCGCTGTGGATATGGTACTTCCCGCACTCGGGTCTCCAATCGCCTATCACTGCCACTTTTGCCGCTCTGTGGGCTGATTCATTCAAGAATGGCTATTGGTTTACTCTGGTCCTCTTCGAACTTATCGTCATCTACATCCCCGTCGCAATGCTCTTGCAGCGCTGCCGCTCGGCACTTGCCTCGGTGGCTGTCGTTGCTGCCGTGTGGGCTGTCTTGTTGGTGCTCAACGCTTATGTGGTGCCTGCTAATATCGGCAACTATATCTCGCTTAACAACATCGTGTTGTTCTTCCCCATATATCTGTTCGGAGTGTTGGCGCGTCGCTATCGCGACGGCTTCAATAGCCTCGTCCACAACACTTGGACTGCAACGGTCGCCATCCCGGTATTTATGGTGGCTATGTATATGCTCAGTTGGCCCTGGGAGTTCGGCTTGCAGGGCATTCCCATGATGCTGGTCTATGCCGTGCTGTACATTTCGCTATGCCTCATCGTCTATCCTCTGTTTGAGGCGTGGGGCAATCGAGCTTTTGCCCCGGATGCTGCGCCCGTTACCAATCGCATCGCCCGCATTTGGGAATACCTTGGCACTCAGAGCCTTGGTATATACTTGTTACACTACTTCTTCTTATTTCCCATAGGCGATTTCATTCGTCCCACGCTCGTCTCGCTCAATCTCTCATTGGTGCCCATGGCTCTCGTGGCGGCTTTCACCGCGGCATGCATCATTTTGGTCGTCTTATTTGTTATAAAAGTGATAAGCCTCTCGCGCCTGTGGGGCATGGTTCTTATTGGAAATAAATAGTATGGATTTTAGCGGCAACATAGCATTGGCATTTGACCTCGACGACACGCTGTACGACGAGCGCGACTATGCGTGCGCTTGCATCGCCAACGTGGCTCGCCACTGCGCCGAAACATTCGGTGCCGACCGCGAGCGCCTCGAGGCTGATATGTTTGCCGCTCCCAATCCCTACGATGGCTTGCGCGGTGCAATAGGCGACAAACTGCCCATTGATGATTTCCTGAGGATTTATCGCGCTACCGAGCCGGCGTCTCTGCCCCTGCGCGAGGATGCCCGTCGCTTGCTCGAGGTGCTCGCTCGTTGCCCGCATATCCCTGTCTACCTCATCACCGATGGTCGCTGCCACGGTCAGCAGGCTAAGATTAACGCTCTGGGTATCACTGATTTATTCACTCCCGAGCGCATCATCATCAGCGAGGTTATAGGCTTTGACAAGCACACCCCGATGCCCTTTGTCACTGCCATGGCTCGCGAAAACCGACACTCGGGTTGGTGCTACATCGGCGACAATCTCGCCAAGGATTTTTATTGGCCTCGACGACTCGGCTGGTCCACCTTTATGGTCACCGACCGCGGACGCAATGTTCACCCACAGCCTCCCCTCAAAAATATCGCTCCGGAGTATCGTCCGGATTTTGTAATTGATTCTTTAGATTATTTAACATCTCAAATATGCCAATCGCTCTCATTACAGGTATAACGGGTCAAGATGGCTCGTTCCTCGCCGAATTTCTCCTCGAAAAAGGATACGAAGTTCACGGTATCATTCGCCGCAGTTCGTCATTCAATACCGCTCGCATCGAGCACCTTTATCTCGACGAGTGGGTGCGCGATATGCACCAGCGTCGCTTGCTAACCCTCCACTGGGGCGACATGACCGACTCGTCGTCGCTCATCCGCATCATCGGGCAAGTCAAGCCCGACGAAATTTACAACCTCGCGGCTCAGAGTCATGTCAAGGTATCGTTCGACGTGCCCGAATATACCGCCGATGCCGATGCAGTGGGCGTTCTGCGACTTCTCGAGGCTGTCCGCATCCTCGGCATGGAGCACACTTGCCGTATTTACCAGGCTTCGACTTCCGAGCTCTTCGGCAAGGTCGCCGAGGTGCCGCAGAGCGAGACCACTCCCTTCCATCCGCGTTCGCCTTATTCGGTGGCAAAACTCTATGCCTACTGGATTATGAAAAATTATCGCGAAAGTTACGGCATGTTCACCGCCAACGGTATTCTCTTCAATCACGAGAGCGAGCGCCGCGGCGAAAATTTCGTCACTCGCAAGATTACCCTTGCCGCCGCTCGTATTCGCCACGGCTTGCAGGATAAGTTGTATCTCGGCAACCTCAACGCTATGCGCGACTGGGGGTATGCCCGCGATTATGTCGAGTGCATGTGGCTCATCCTCCAGCAGCCCGAGCCCGACGACTTCGTGGTTGCCACCGGCGAGTATCACTCGGTGCGAGAGTTCACCTCTCTGGCTTTTGAGCGCGTCGGCATCACCCTGCGCTGGGAGGGTGAGGGCGTCAACGAGAAGGGTATCGACACCGCCACCGGGCGTGTCCTCGTTGAGGTCGACCCGCGCTTCTTCCGTCCCGCCGAGGTCGAGCAACTCCTCGGTAAACCCGACAAGGCGCGCCGTGTCCTCGGCTGGAATCCGCGCAAAACTTCCTTCCAAGAATTAGTAAATATTATGGTCGATGCCGATATGGCTTTAGTCGCTAAATCCAAATGACAATAGATAAAAACACTAAAATTTATGTTGCCGGGCACCGCGGTTTGGTCGGCTCGGCTATCATGGCTAATCTCAAACAGCGCGGCTTCACCAATGTTATCGGTCGCACTCATGCCGAACTCGACCTTCTCGACCCCGTGGCTGTAGAGGCTTTCTTCGAAGCCGAAAAGCCACAATTAGTGGTCCTCGCTGCCGCCCACGTCGGTGGCATCATGGCTAACTCGATTTATCGCGCCGACTTTATCTACCAAAATCTCCAAATCCAGCAAAATGTCATCGGCGCGGCTTGGCGCCACGGCGTCAAGAAGTTACTCTTCCTCGGCTCCACTTGCATATATCCCCGCGAGGCGCCTCAACCCATCCCCGAGGACGCACTCCTCACTTCGCCCCTGGAGTACACCAATGAGCCTTATGCCATCGCTAAAATTGCCGGGCTCAAACTCTGCGAATCCCTCAACCTCCAATATGGCACCGACTACATTGCCGTTATGCCTACCAACCTGTATGGTCCCCGCGACAACTTCGACTTGGTCAACAGCCATGTCCTGCCGGCAATGATGCGCAAGATGCACCTCGCACGCCTGCTCAACGAGGGTGACCTCGAGGGCTTGCGCACCGACTTCGCTCGTCGTCCTCTCAAGGATTTCGATGCCTCGACCGATTCGCTCGACGATTTCAAGGTAGTCCTCAGCCGCTTCGGCATTACTCCTTCTTCGCTCACCTTATGGGGCTCCGGCACTCCCTTGCGCGAGTTCCTCTGGAGCGAGGATATGGCTGACGCTTCGGTTCATGTCCTTCTCAATGTCTCGTTCGCCGACCTGTGCCATGGCAAGGAGGTCCGCAATACACATATTAATATAGGTACAGGCATTGAACACACTATCGCCCAAGTCGCCGAGATGATTCGCACCACGGTAGGATATAACGGCGAAATCCGTTGGGATGCCTCCAAGCCCGATGGCACCATGCGCAAGCTCTGCGATGTCTCCAAGTTACATTCTCTGGGCTGGCATCACACCATCGACCTTGCCGACGGCATCGCCCGCCTGTATTCGTGGTATCAATCTCAATCTTGACTGTAGATTCCGTCGCGGTAGATTAACTCGCCGGCATCCACGCGATCGCGCAGTATTTTTATCACTTCTGTGGCATTGCTGCCCCAGCGTTGGTGTATTTCGCTCAGTGTCAAGTCTCTGCCGGTGGCAAAGAACGAGTCTATTTGTGTCTCAAAGTCGACTCGCCTCTCCTCGGCGCGTCGCTCTCGCGTTGTCTCGCGGCAAATATCACACTTGCCACAGTCTCCCGTGTCGGTGTCGCCGAAGTATTCCAACATACGGCGCACACGGCAACTCGTGTCGTTGAATACATAGTCGCGCATAGCCTCGACACGCGCTTGTGCGCGCTCCAACTGCACTTCATACACCTCGCGAGGTATCACCACACGCTTGGTCTCTTCGCGTCGTGTCGGAAAATATATGTAGGGCAGCCGCCGTTTGGGTATGTATTGTATCAATTTCATTCGTGCCATCGCCAGCAGCGCTTGATACACATCTTCTTCGGCTATCGAGGTCAGGAAGGCTATGCGGGTCTCGTCGATGGGTACGAAGTCGGCAAAAATTCCGGTATACTGGCGCATAATGCACTCCATCACAGCGTCTTCGGTCTTGGGCAGGTCGATATTGTAGAACTCGCGGCGGTCGGCAACGACCATGATGCGCGAGCGCGATCCCATCTCCTCGCCCCACTCAATGAGCCCGGCACGGGCGAGTATCGACAGCGCCGACGCCACGGTGCGCGGGCGTTGCTTGTGTAGCAAGCAAAATGCTTCAAAATTGAATTCATACAGCCGATTGTAACCTTCGCCGACTGCCACATTCAGGAATACACACGCTTTCTCGTATATCTCGCTGATATATTTGCGTGGCGGAAATTCATCATTCAGCCGGCGCTTGAGTTGTGCCTTGTCGGCTGTGACTGCTAACAGCACGGCATACGATGGCAGCCCGTCGCGACCGGCACGCCCCGCTTCTTGGTAATATTCCTCCAGAGACGACGGTACGTCGTAGTGCACAACCAGGCGCACATCGGGCTTGTCGATGCCCATGCCGAAGGCGTTTGTGGCGACTATCACCCTGATTTCGCCGCTCATCCACAGGTCCTGTTGCTCATTCTTGTCCTCTGCCATCATGCCTGCATGGTAGAAGCCCGAGGGTATCCCTTGCTCCTTGAGCCATTGCGCTATCACCGCGGTGCGGCGGCGCGACCGCACATACACGATGGCTGTCCCCGAGGTGTGCTGCAATATGTGCAGGAGCATGGCATCTTTATCGATGGCATCGCAGCGCCGCACCACATAACTGATGTTGTCGCGGGTGAAACTCCGCGAATAGATGGCATGCTCGCGCATCGCCAATTTGTCGGCGATGTCGGCAACCACTGCCGGGGTGGCTGATGCCGTCAGCGCCAAAACCGGTGCAGCAGGGTAGGTGGCGCGTAAATTCTTGATTTTTAAATAGGAAGGTCTGAAGTCGTAGCCCCATTGCGAGATACAGTGAGCCTCGTCGACCACGATGAGCGACACCTTCACCGTGGCTATGCTCGCCACAAATTCGGGCACGGCTATGCGCTCGGGCGACAGATATAGCAATTTGAGTTTGCCCAAACGCAACTTGTCGAAGGTCAGCGTCATCTCGTGGCGCGTCATCGCCGAGTGAAGACACCCTGCCGCTATGTTGCGCCGCCGCAGGTTGTCCACCTGGTCCTTCATCAGCGAGATTAGTGGCGTCACAACTATCGTGACTCCCTCGAGCATCAGCGCCGGCACCTGGAAGGTGATGGACTTACCTCCGCCTGTCGGCAGCAACCCTATGGTGTCGCGCCCCTCAAGCACAGATTGGATTATCTCTGCTTGGCACTCGCGAAATGTGTCATAGTCCCAATATTTCTTGAGGACTTGCTGAGGGGTCATCAGTCGGTCTCGTTGGAGGTGCGTATTTGCTTGACGAGTAATTGCAATGTCGAGGAAGCATTGTGGTGCTTGTTCTCCTCGATGGTGTAGCAGATATTGAAGGGCTTGCCGGCATGGATGTAGTCAAAGTATCGTGCCATATTGAAGGCTATACCATTGATTACCTTGCCCGAGGTGTCATCGACCAACTCCAACTTGATATGCTCCAAGTGCTTACCCACAAGCATACTGGTGCCGAAATCTTTGACATTTCGCGTGCAAAATGTGGGCTTTTGGTTGCCGGGTCCGTAGGGGTTGAATAGTCGCAGTGTCGATATAAATTCGGGCGTTATTTGGGCGAAATTGAGGAACGCATCGATGTCTATCACCGGGGTCTGCTGCTCGGGCAGGATGTGCTCCGATACATATTCCTCAAATCGACGTGTGAATTCGGGTATATTCTCCTCCTTGAGCGACAAGCCCACGGCGTAGGGGTGCCCGCCAAAGTTTTCCAATAAGTCGCGAGCCGAGTCGATGGCTTTGTAAATATCGAAGCCTTGCACCGAGCGCGACGACCCTGTCGCCAAGCCGTTGGCAAAGGTCAGCACCACCGAGGGCTTGTAGTACAACTCGGTGAGGCGCGATGCCACGATGCCTATGATGCCCTTGTGCCAGTCTTTGTTGTAGATGACGATGGATTTCTTGGGCGAATACATCTCTCCACGCTGCTCCAAGATGGCATTTGCTTCGTCGGTAATGCGCTTGTCGAGTTCTTTGCGGTCTTTGTTGTATTGGTCGATGGCGAGGCTCTTGGCTGCGGCATCTTTGCTGTCGCGAGCGACTAACAGTTCCACGGCTTCGCGTCCGCTCTGCATGCGTCCCGATGCGTTGATGCGCGGTCCTATCTTGAATATTACGTCGGAGATTGTGATTTCCTTGCCACCCAAGCCACAGGTGCGGATGATGGCGCGTAGACCCAGGTTGGGGTTGGTATTCAGGCGCTTAACGCCCATATATGCCATCACGCGGTTTTCGTCGACCATCGGCACGATGTCGGCGGCGATGGATACCGCCACCAAGTCGAGCATACACTCCAATTCGGCGGTACTGATGCCGTTGGATATGGAGAATGCTTGCATCAGTTTGTAGCCCACACCGCAGCCCGAGAGGTGGCGACAGGGGTAAGTCGACCCCTCCAATTTGGGGTTCAGAATAGCCACTGCCGGCGGCAGGGTGTCGTCGGGCACATGGTGGTCACAGATGATGAAGTCGATACCGCGGCTCTTGGCATACTCGATCTCGTCGATGGCTTTGATGCCGCAGTCGAGGATGATTATCAACTTCACCCCCTCGTCGGCGGCATTGTCGACTATCTGGCGCGAGATGCCATAGCCCTCGTCGTAGCGTGTGGGAATGTAAAAGTCAATCTCCGAATAAAAATTCTGCAAATACCGGTACACCAGGGCGACTGCTGTGGTGCCATCTACATCGTAGTCGCCATACACCAGGATTTTTTCCTTCGAGCCCATCGCGCGGTTGATGCGGTCCACCGCCTTGTCCATATCGGGCATCAGGAAGGGGTCGTGGAGGTCACGCAACGACGGGTGAAAGAATTTCTCGGCTTGTTCGACCGACGTGATGCCACGCTGTACGAGCAACTCCGACACCGGCGTACAATTGGCGTATCGTCGTGCCAGTTCGCTCTCTAATTTCTGCTCCTCACTGGTGAGTGGTAGATAATTCCATTTGCGTGTCATATATTAGTTCTTTTTTTGTTGCGTGACTTATTCATCCTTGCCTTGGATGTGTACATCTAATTGCGGGAACGGGAAGTGGATGCCACATTTTGGCAACTCGTTGTAGAAGCGCTCGTTCATGTCATAGAACACGCCCCAATAGTCGGCGGTGCTCACCCAGGCGCGTAC
>JBJEDD010000126.1:0-2709 GCA_051871715.1 Muribaculaceae bacterium
GTCCCGGCTCGACCGGATTTGGTGATATGAAAGTCAAGAAAGTCACCATCAGCACGTCGGCAAAGACTATCACCGTGGCATGCAATGATGTGACTGCCAATCTGCCACTGACTCTTGAGACTATGCAGTCGCTCAAGGATGATATCCGTCGTGCACTTGGCAACAACTATCGCAACTACTCTGTGACCCTTACTGCCGGACGTCAAAACCTCGACGACCTCGTACTCTTTGCCCCGCGCAAGATATATTCCCCGGTCAATACCCCTAATCGCCAATGGGTGCAGCGCGATGTCGACTTCGATGCTCCCGACGGACTCTCAAATGCCAATATCGCCCTGTGGCAGAGCCATGGCTGGTACTTTGAACCAAAACTCAATCGCTGGGAATGGCAGCGTGCTCGCGTGATGCAGACGGTCGAGGACCTCTACACACAGAGTTATGTGATGCCCTTCCTCATGCCTATGCTTGAGAATGCCGGTGCCTATGTGATGAGCCCTCGCGAGCGCGATACCAATCCCGTCGAAATTATCATCGATGCCGACAATGATGCCACACCCGGATACTCCGATACCAATGGCAAGCAACGCTGGAGCGATGTGCCGGTCGGCTTTGCTTGGGACGGCAAGCCTCTCATCAATGGCAGCCACCCCCACAGCGCCGGCAAGGCTCGTCGGGTGACGACTGTCGCTCCCGGCGAAAACCTCTCCCAAGCCACTTGGAGCGCCGATATCCCCGTCACAGCCCCATATGCCATCTATGTTACTTATCCCCACGATGCCGATGCCGGCACCGTGGCTTATACTATTCACACCGCTGCCGGTGACAAGTATGTCAAGGTCAATCAGGCTATGGGCGCCGGCACATGGGTATACCTCGGTCACTATGTGCTTGCAGCCGGAGATAAGCAAGTAGTCGTCGCACTTGACAACTCCAACGTCAATGGCGCCCGCGTGGTCACTGCCGATGCCGTCAAGATTGGCGGCGGTATGGGTGTAGTCAGCCGCATCGTCAAGGAACCCCTCGATTCAATCGACTACCAATATGTGGGTAGCGGCTATCCTAAGTTTACCGAGGGTGCCCGTTACTTCTTGCAGTGGGCAGGCGCTCCCGATAGTGTATTCACCCCCACCGAATACGTCAACGACTACAACGACGACTATATGTGCCGCGGCAGATGGGTCAACTGGCTCGCCGGTGGCTCGGATATGCTCCCAGGCCGCGAGGGCTTGGGTGTTCCCGTTGATTTAAGCCTCGCCTTCCACACCGATGCCGGCACCTTCACCAACGACTCTATCGTCGGCACCCTCGGCATCTACTGCTCCAAGGGCGATGGTGGCTCTACATCGGCTGCCAATGGCACCGACCGCCTCACCTCGCGCGACTACACCGACTTGGTGATGACCAACATCGTGCGCGATGTACGCGCCGCCTTCGAGCCTTCGTGGACTCGCCGCGGATTGTGGGATAAATCTTATGCCGAGTCGCGCATCCCCGAGGTGCCTGCCATGCTGCTTGAGTTGCTCTCCCATCAAAACTTCGCCGATATGAAGTGCGGTCTCGACCCGGCATTCCGCTTTGTCGTCTCGCGCGCTATATATAAAGGTATGCTCCAATTCCTCGCCCACCGCGATGGACGTGACTATGTGGTCCAGCCCCTCCCGGTGCATAATTTTGCAATTACTGCCGCTACCGAGCCCCACACCTATCGCCTCTCGTGGAGCGAGCGCGTCGACTCGCTGGAACCCACCGCGCATCCTACACATTATATAATAGAGCACCGTGTGGGTGACGCTCCCGCCTTCGTCATGTTTGACACCACCGAGGATACCCACTACGATGTCACCATTACCGATACCGACATCCACTCCTACCGCATCATCGCCGTCAACCGCGGTGGTGCCTCTTTCGCCTCGGAGGTGCTCGCCCTATGCGACCTTCACAATGACTCCGAGCCTGTATTGGTGGTCAACGGCTTTACACGCGTCAGCGCTCCCGATTGGTTCGAGGCTTCCGAGGCTATCGCCGGCTTCTACGACCAGCGCGACCACGGCGTGCCCTACATCAGCGATATCAGTTTCATCGGCTCGCAATTTGAGTATCGTCGCGACATCCCCTGGATGGACGACGACGCCGCCGGCTTCGGCGCCTCACGTGCCAACTACGAGACTCAAGTGATTGCCGGCAACACCTTCGACTATGTATACATTCATGGCAAGGCTATCGCTGATGCCGGTCACTCGTTTATCTCCTCGTCGGTCGAGGCTTATTGCAATGCCGATGCCGCCGGTGAGCCTCGCATCATTGACCTTATCCTCGGCAAGCAGAAAGAAATCAAGCGCGGGCGCGGCATCTATGGCACCTGCTTCAAGACCTTCCCGGCAGAGTTGCAAGCCAAGATTACCGCAGCGACTGCCGCCGGCACCGACTTCCTTATTACCGGTGCCTTCGTCGCTACTGACCTCTGGGACAATCCCAACTCTGATGCCGCTACTATCGAGGCTGACAAGGCTTTCACCGCAAATGTCTTAGGCTACAACTGGCGAGTTGGGCAGGCGACCGTCGAGGGTAGGGCATATCAAGTGCCTTGCCGTTTCGATGCCTTCACCACAGGCAATTACACCTTCTCGGCTACTCTCAACTCCGATTGCTATGCAGTCGAGTCGCCCGACTCTTTCTATGCCGCCGACCCCGCTCGCGGTTGCACATTAT
>JBJEDD010000127.1:0-2709 GCA_051871715.1 Muribaculaceae bacterium
CGAGAGTCGTATAGTAGTGTAACATTCTTGGCACGAGCAAGTAATCTATAGAAATAGTAGGCATAATAACTCTCGCGGCGATCAATCGGTTCAAGGCCATAGCCTCGTCGCAAGTTATTGGGTATCATTGTCTTGATATAATCCTTGCGTGGGAATTGTCGCTCATTCATTGACAGTATCACTACGTTGTCAAAGTCTAATGCGCGTGTCTCCAATACGCCCATGATTTGTAAACCATGCAATGGAGTACCCGACAACGACATCTTCGAGGAATTCAATATCTGCTCAAATAGAATAAAGAATGTGACCTCTTGCATTGAGATCCCATAGTCGTTTACACACTTATACAATTCATCAAGTGACTGTCGATAGTACTCCAATGTATTCAGTTCGATCGTATCTGATTGCTTCCCGGCAACTCTTTGGATATTTTCCTGCAAGCCATTGATAAGTCCTACTATGTAATCATACACTTCTTGCACGCTCTTTATATCATGTATAGGCTTGAAGATGAACTCCAATGACGGATGGTTTGCTATTAGCGTAGGCGCATCTATATTGTATAGTTTTTTCTTCTCAATCTCCTTAATAATCGCTTCTGACTCTTGTGTAGCAATTATACGAATATGAGGGTGACGCAACACCTCCAAAACATCTTTGAAAAAGAATGTCATTGTGCCATCACTTCGTTGTTTCGCTCTCAGTTGTAGCGAAATAATCACACGGATCAGCGTGGCAAATGTCGTTGCGGAGTAGGGAACCGACATTGTCACGTTAATATCTGTGATATCCTCGGGCATCGCGAGCAGCATATGAGTCAACAACGTCTCATCAGGTAGGACAATTGCCGTGTTAATATTTGCTGTATCTATCAATCCTTGTGTATTCCACTTCGATACTATATCAGCGGCTTGCTTGCCTTGTCCCACTGCCGACGATATCCCTATGATGTCTATTTCGGGATACGTATCTACCTCTTTCAACTTGAAGTCGTCAGGCATTCTGAATTGTGCACACAAGTTGCTGAGAATTTTTACTACTTCGCTACCCTTGTTGCCGGAATCATCACTAAAAATACTCGACGGCATATCCCAGAAAAACATTGCGCAACCAAATTCTTGCAACCGCTTCATTATGGCGATTTGGGCTGTCGACAAGTCGCTATGCCCCACAAAAACAAACCTGTTGCGCCTCAACTCAGCAGGACTTGATTGTTTTATAACTTCAGCAACCCGACGTGTCTGCATACCCTCGGTTGCCATTCCTCGTTGAAGCAAACTATCGTTGAAATCCTCATATATCTCGGCAAGGATTTGCCATAAGTCAATAAATGTGCGGGTCATCTCGCTGTCATCATCCTTTGCATGGGTGTGACGCCAGAAGGTATCTATGTGTTGAGTGTAAGATGTCTCACCCCATATATCACGTACCACAGCCTTCTGCTCCTCTGTAAGGAAGTCGGTGGAGATATTATGGATATTATATAAATTTGTATACAATTTCTTGGCATCGACCAGCGAAGTATCTATCTGCTCGAAGTCGCTCAGTATCATATCTCCCCAAAATATAAATTTGTCAAAAGACTTACCTATATCTGTGCGGTTATGCTTTTTTAATACATTTATATAGGAGTTGTACAATGTAAACAAGCAGTCGTAGCGGCTGGCCACCTTCAACGACGAGCGTCGCGCTATAAATTTTCCGAAAGTCGTGAAGCGTGGCATAAAAACATACTCGTTCTGCATATGTTGCTGTACATACCGCCTCAAAAACATTGCCGATCTCTTATTGGGCATGATAAATATCGTATCTGCCAAACATATGTTCTCCGAATTATTCTTTTCCGTAAAAAAATATTCGGCTACTTGCTCCAAAAATTTTGTCGTTGCACTCATGCGCTTCTTATTTTTGACAAAGTTAATACTTTTGTCCAAATTATGGAAGTATATCCTTCGCTTTGTTGTCTATTTCAAGATAATAACTTACCTTTGCATTGTAAAAAACGTATCCGATAGAAAAAGCAGATGTTAATGAGCAACGAAATATTATCCTTTACCGACGATGAGAGGTCTCGCTTGAGCGCCTCTTCGCTGGCTCTTGTGAAGACGCTCAGGTCATCGCTTGAACATGATGACCTCCATCGCATCAAGACTCAACTACGCAATGCCGCAGAGGGTGGTTACTGTCACCGCGACCGCTTTGGTTTCAACCCCATCAACCGTAGCATAGGCACGGCACTTGACCTTTGTGAGCAAATCAGCCCCGACCGCAATATGGTTATCGCTTCACTCCTATTCAATCCTTGCCGGCATGGATTTATGACCGACGAGCAAATCCGCAAGGAATGGGGCGAGGATATCCAGCACCTCATCAGCGGGCTTGTCAAGGTGTCATCGCTATATGCCAAATCTGCCTCGGTTCAAAGCGAAAATTTCCGCAATCTGCTCCTCACATTCGCCGAGGACATCCGCGTAATCATCATTATGATTATCGACCGCATGTCCCTACTAACCGCAATTAATCACCACCCCAATCAGCAATTGGTTGCCGAAGTTGCAATGGAAGCCAACTATCTCTACGCTCCTTTGGCACATCGCCTGGGTCTTTATAAAGTCAAGAGCGCCATCGAGGATATGTCGCTCAAATATACACAGCGTGATATCTACACTCGTATCGCTCATAAACTCAACCAAACCAAAGCATCGCGCG
>JBJEDD010000128.1:0-2663 GCA_051871715.1 Muribaculaceae bacterium
CTCCCAAGTAATGGGAGTGCCTGCCTCGAGGAGCGCCTTGCAGTAGCGACTGAAGACCTCTTTGCTGATGCGTTGGTGGTCGATGACAGCCAGGGGATTGTGCTGGCGAGTGCGCGAGTGGATATGCGACATACCGCCGGTGTCGTGGTCGGCGGTGACGAGGATGAGGGTCTCGTCGGGGTGCTCGCGGTAGAAGTCGAGGGCTATGCCGAGGGCTTGGTCGAAGTTGAGAATTTCCTTGAGTGCCGTGCCGCCGTCGTTGGCATGGAGGGCATGGTCAATGTTGCCACCCTCGACCATCATGAAGAAGGCATCGGGAGTAGTGCTCTGCAAGTGTGCGAGGCATGTAGCGGTCATCTGCGGTAGGTTGAGGACTCCGGGAATGGAGTCGATAGTATATCCGATATTCCATGCCGGCTGCCCGGGGGTGTTGAGCAGGGCGACGCGGCGCGAGTTGATGTCGGCGATTTGGTCGGGACCGTAAACAAATTGGACGCCCTCGGCAGTCATCGCCGCCATGATTTCGGCTGATTGCTCGTCGCTCACTTGCAAGCCGCCGAGTCCGGCGCCGCCGAGAAATTCATAGCCCGAATGGGCGGCTTGGAGGTCAATCTCGCGGAACATCTTGCGCCCGGGTACATGGGCATAGAAGGCTCCGGGGGTGGCGTCGTCGGCACCCACAGAGGTGATGATGCCCACGCCATATCCACGGTCGTGGAATTGAGTGGCGATGGAGGTGACAGCCACTGTGTCGGCATCCATGCCGAGCATGTTATTGCGGGTTTTGTGCCCGGTCGAGAGGGCAGTGCCGGCGGCTGCCGAGTCGGTGATCGGAGCCGATGCCGAGTAGGTCATGCACCACGACACCACGGGCATTTGCAGCATATTGAGAGGCGTATCGCTGTGGCGCACGTCGCGATTGTAGGCTTGAGCCGCCATCACGGGGCTGATGCCCATGCCGTCGCCGATGAAATAGAAGATGTAGCGCGGGGCTTGCTGAGCGCTTGCCGCCACGGCGGTGATGAGGATTAGAGACAGGAGTAAATGCTTGAATTTCATAGTTATATATTGAATTGCTTGTTGTTGAATATGAGCATAGCATCGATAGTGTCGCGCGAGTTGGACAGGCGCGGCACCTTGCGCTGCCCGCCGAGTTTGCCGGTGGAGGCGAGCCATTGGTCGAAAATCCCCGGGCGAGCGGTGGTGATAGAGAGGCGGTCGAGGAATATGCTGCCGGCGCGCTTGGCTTGGTAGTCGCTGTTGACGGCTTGAAGATTGCTGTCAAGGAGGTCGGCAAAAGCCTCGATATCGGCGGGAGGCGTGTTCCACTCGATGAGCCACTGGTGACGTCCGTGGGAGCGCTCGGTGGTGAATACCGGTGCGGCGGTGTAGTTGGCGACGGCGGCTCCGGTGGCGGCACAAGTGGCGGAGAGAGCAGCCTCGGCATTGTAGACCATGAGTTCCTCGCCGAAGGCGTTGATGAAACTGCGGGTGCGCCCGGCGATAGCGATGCGCAAGGGGTCGACCGAGAGGATACGCACCGTGTCGCCAATGTTGTAGCGCCACAAGCCGTTGCACGAGGATATGAGCAGGGCATAGACGCGTCCTTGCTCCACTTCCCAAGCGGTGAGAGTGGGAGGCGTGGGGTCGTCGATATGGTCGAGGGGTATATATTCGTAGTACACACCGCGATTGAGGAGGAGTCGCATGCCGGCGGCACGCTCGCGAGTGTCTTGTACGGCAAAGAAGCCCTCTGAGGCATTGTAGGTCTCGAGGTAGCGCATGCGCGATGTGTCGGTAATAGCCTCGTACTGAGCCTGATATGGCTCAAAGGAGATACCGCCGTGGAAGAACACCTCGAGATTGCGCCACACGTCGTGTATCGACTGCGCTCCGGTGAGGTTGAGGACCTCGCGCAGCACGGTGAGGAACCACGATGGGACGCCCGAGATGTTGGTGATGTCGGCACGGGCGGCAGCGCGAGCCAGAGCCGGCAATTTCTCGTGCCAGTCGACCATAAGAGCAGTGGCGCGGTCGGGCACTCGGAGTGTTGAGGCAGGCCAGGGCATGCCCTCGATGAGGTTGGCGGAGAGGTCGCCCACGCGCACGCCTGCGGGCAAGTCGAGCACCTCATTGGCAAAACTGCCGCCGAGGATGAAGGATTTGCCGCTGAAGATACGACTATCGGGGTAAAGGGTGAGGTAATGCGACACCACGTCGCTGCCACCGGCATAGTGGTTGTAGCGCAGCGAGTCGGCGGTGACGGGGATGTACTTGCTCTTGCCATCGCCGGTGCCGGAGGATTGGGCGAACCGGTGGCAGGTGCCACGCCACAGGACATCAGCCTCGCCGCGCATCATGCGCTCGACGTATGGGCGGAAGGCGGGATATGTCTCCGGGGCAACCGCGGCGGCAAAGTCGCGGGGACTCATGCGCGGGTCCAGCCCATGGGCTTGCCCCCAGAGGGTGTCGGCACCGTGGCTTAAGAGCCACCTAAGTACCTGCCGCTGAGTAGCCTCGGTATATTCGCGAGCAGTTGCGCCCCCTGCCTGCCGCACGCGGCGGGTGAACAGAGGGCGCAATATGGGAGTCAGATTGAGCATTTCTTATTTTACGACCACCTTGATGGGGCGCTTGGCTTGGTCGGTGGTGACGAGGTATAC
>JBJEDD010000129.1:0-10320 GCA_051871715.1 Muribaculaceae bacterium
GTGGGACGTCACGATTGGCTTTGCCGTCAAAATCTTCAAATAGCGAATAAGCAATCAACAAAAAAAAGGCTGCAACGCGATTGAACCACGCTGCAGCCTTTCTTTATGTAGATTTGGGTGATTACTTGGCGTCGGGGCGGAGTTGACGGACGGTCTCGGCGGTGCGCCACAGTTCGCTCTCGCGCATTTGGCGGAGTTCGTTGTTGAGGCGGTCGCGATAGTCGGGAGCCGAGTTGGCATCGATGGCAATTTGAGCCTCGTGACCACTCTTGACACTGTCGTAGAGGCGCTCCATGACGGGCTTGATGGCGTCGTGGAAGGGTGTCATCCAGTCGAGGGCGCCGCGCTGTGCGGTGGTGGAGCAGTTGGCATACATCCAGTCCATACCCTTGGCGGCGATGAGCGGCATCAGCGATTGAGTGAGTTCCTCAACGGTCTCGTTGAAAGCCTCCGAGGGGGTGTGTCCATGCTCGCGCAGGGTCTCGTATTGAGCGAGGAAAAGACCTTGAATGGCACCCATGAGGGCACCGCGCTCGCCGGTGAGGTCGCTGACCGCTTCGCGAGTGAATGTGGTCTCAAAGAGGTATCCCGAGCCGATGCCGATGCCCAGGGCGAGGGTGCGGTCGAGAGCACGTCCGGTGGCGTCTTGCTGCACGGCAAATGAGGCGTTGATGCCACGACCCTCGAGGAAGTGTGAGCGCACGGTGGCACCGGAGCCCTTGGGGGCTACCATGATGACGTCAATGTCGGTGGGGGGCACAACGCCGGTGCGGTCGGGCCATGTGATGGCAAAGCCGTGTGAGAAATACAATGCCTTGCCGGCGCTGAGGTGTGACTTGATGACTTGCCACTGCGAGATGACGGCGGCATCAGAGAGCAAGCACATGATGATGGTGGCGCGGCTGCAAGCCTCGTCGATAGAGAAGAGGGTCTCGCCGGGCACCCAGCCGTCGGCGACAGCCTTGTCGTAGGTCTTGCCTTGGCGCTGACCCACAATGACTTTCATGCCATTGTCGCGCAGGTTAAGGCTTTGTCCGGGACCTTGAACGCCGTAGCCTATTACGGCGATAGTCTCGTCTTTGAGCACCTCGCGGGCGTGCTCTATGGTGAATTCTTCGCGTGTGACGACGGTCTCTTCAACGCCGCCAAAATTTAATTTTGCCATAATCGTATGTTAAAGTTTGTTATTTTTCCAAGGGTTTAAGAACGAGCTCGACTGCCGCGGCTCGGCGACCGCCGGTCGAGATGACGGTGACTTCGGCTTCGGGGTTGCGAGCCGCGGGTCCGGTGGTCAATTCGGCTGTTTCGCCGAAGAGGCACTCGCGCTCGAATGAAGCCTCGATGCGCGAGGGACGCCAATGGTCGTAGAAGTCGACATCGTGGCGGTTGAGTGCTATCTCGAGGTATCGCAGAGTGTTGACGTGTCGGTTGAAGTCGATTTCGCTGTATTTGAATGTGTGATAGGCGGTTTTAACCTCGGCGTCGGGAGCAATCATCGGCGGGCGGCACTTGGCAACGGCGCACTCGCGCTCGCCCAGAGGGAAGTTCTCGCCCGGGAGAGCGGTGAGGTCAGCCATCTTGCGTTGGTCGATGTCTATAGCCACCCACACCGAGCGGATAGCGGCGAATACTCGCCCGTCGGCATCGGTGAGTTCGTAGCAGCGGTCGCTATAGTGGCGGTTGTAGCCCTCGATCCATGTGGTGATGGTATATGTCTCATTGATAGCCGGATAGCGGTAGACCTCGATAGCCATACGAGCGAGCACCCAGCCCAGATTGATGCTGTTGAGGCAGGCGTAGCCTATGCCGAGCGCATTGGCGTGAAGTGTGGCTATCTCGATGGCTCGCCGAGCAATAAGAGTGATGGGCATCAAGCCCTGAGCGTCGGTCTCGCCGGCGATGAGTTGTCGCTTGAGACTGAATGTGTTAGGTAGTGTGTTCATTGTTGGATAGTTTTTGTCGTTGTCGTTGTTTCTCGAGAAAAAGGTCGATGTGCTCTACCGGTGAATTGGTGACGCATACGCGCCCGGAGCGCACAAATTGTCGTATGTCGTAGCGCTTGAGGCAATCGAAGAGAGCCTCGATTTCCCAGCGATGTCCTGTTTTTTCGATAATGGTATATTCGGGGGTCATCTCCAAGATGCGAGCGCCGTGGCTGCGGATGATGGTCTCCAACTCGTGGCTCTGGAGCAATTCCATGGTGGGCACCTTGTACAGGGCGATTTCTTGGTAGATGATATCATCGTCGGTGTATAATCCCACCTTGATTACTTCGACAATCTTCTCCAATTGCCCCACCACTTTCTCCATCGTGGGGCGGTCGCTCTCGGTGGTGATGGTGAGTTTGTGCACACCCGGAGCCGAGGATAGCGAAGCTGTGACATCCTCTATATTGAGGCATCGGCGGGTGAAAATGTTGGATACTTGGTTGAGCAAGCCCACCGAGTTTTCCGAGTAAATGATGACGGTGAATAATTTATATGGTGATTCAGTCATGGCTGTAAGTGGTGTCGGGGGTGAGCATTATGAAGTCGACGTCGCGCCCTGCCGGGGTCATCGGGAACACCATGTCGGTGGGGTCGATTGCGATATCGAGCAGGTAAGGTCCGTCGTGGTCGAGCATACGCTCAATAGCGGCTTGCAAGTCGGCTCGGTCGGCGACGCGCTCGGCTGCAATGTTGTATGCCGCGGCGATGGCTACGAAGTCGGGATTGAGCAGAGGCGTCTGTGAGAAGCGCCCGTTGAAAAATAGTTGTTGCCACTGGCGCACATTTCCGAGGAAACTGTTGTTGAAGACAATCATTTTCACCGGAATATTATATTGCATGATGGTGCCGAGTTCCTGGATGGTCATCTGGAAGCCACCGTCGCCGCCGAAGTAGCACACGGTGCGGTCGGGAGCGCCTACGGCTGCACCCATGGCAGCGGGGAGCCCGAAGCCCATAGTGCCCAAGCCGCCTGAGGTGATGAGGCTGCGAGGCGCGCTACAACGGAAGTAGCGGGCGGTCATCATCTGATTTTGTCCCACGTCGGTGACGGCGATGGTGCCCTTGGGCGCCGTTGCCGAAATTTTATCGGCAACTTCGCCCATAGTCATAGGCTCGGAGCCGCTACGGCGCAATTCGCGCGAATACACCTCGGCATCCTCGGCTTGGTGACACTCGGCAAAGAGTCTGAGCCACTCGCTGTGGCTTGCCGGCTTCACCTGTGGCAATAAAGCCTCAAGGACCTTGGCGGCATCGCCGTGGATGCCTATGTCGACTGCTACGGTCTTATTGAACTCCGAGCGGTCGATATCAATATGGATAATCTTGGCTTGAGGGGCGTATGTGGCGGTGTTGCCGGTGACGCGGTCGTCGAAGCGCATACCTATGGCGATGATGACATCGGCTCGGTTAGTGGCGACATTGACACCCACGGCGCCGTGCATTCCTGCCATACCCATAAATAAGGGATGGTCGGCAGGCATGGCAGACATACCCATCAGCGTTGCAGCCACGGGTATTTCGGCTTTTTCTGCCAAGGCTTGCAGCAGCGCATCGGCTCCGGCGCCCGTGACACCGCCTCCGGCGATAATCATGGGCTTGGAGGCTGAGTTGATAAGTCGTGCCGCCTCGGCAATGGCTGCCGGCGAGGTCTCGGGCTCGGGGTTGTAACTGCGTATGAAGTTGACGTGTCGGTGGCAGTAATTCTCCACCATGCCCACTTGAGCATCTTTGGCAATATCCAATACCACGGGACCGGGACGCCCGGTCGAGGCGATGTAGTAAGCCTTGGCGACAGCCTCGGGGAGGTCGGCGGCGCGGCGCACTTGATATGCCCACTTGGTGATGGGCTGTGTGACTGCCACCACATCGGTCTCTTGGAAGGCATCGCTGCCCAGGTAGCGAGCGCCTACCTGTCCGGTGATGAGCACGATGGGTGTGGAGTCCATCATCGCGTCGCTCAATCCGGTGACGCAGTTGGCGGCTCCGGGTCCCGATGTGACTATCACTGTGCCTACACGCCCGGTGGCGCGGGCATAGCCTTGAGCGGCATGCATGGCGCCTTGCTCGTGGCGCACCAATATGTGGCGCAGGTCCTTGAAGTCATATAAGGCATTGTATACCGGCAAGATAGCACCGCCCGGGTAGCCGAACACAGTGTCGACACCCTCGGCAACCAAGGAGCGCAATAGCGCCTCGGCTCCGGTGATATTTGTCGTCTTGTCTATGGTTGCTTGTTTGATTGCTTGTGTCTGTGACATATATTATATATGTGTGTTAGATGATACGCGCGGCACCGCGGTCGGCTGATGCGGCATGTGCGGCATAGGCGCGCAGGGCGGCGCTAACATAGCGCTCGCGCCCGGTGGGGGTGAATGCGTTGGCACCGCGAGCCTCCTCGGCGGCGCGGCGCTCCTGCAGGGTGGCTTCGTCCACGCGCAGGTTGATAGCGCGCGCGGCGATATCTATATCAATAATGTCGCCGTCACGCACCAAGGCGATGGTGCCGCCGGCAGCGGCTTCGGGCGATACATGCCCTATGGATAAGCCTGATGTGCCGCCCGAGAAGCGCCCGTCGGTTATCAAGGCGCATGCGGCACCCAAGTGGCGCGATTTGAGATACGATGTGGGGTAGAGCATTTCCTGCATGCCCGGTCCACCCTTAGGACCTTCGTAGGTGATGACCACCACATCGCCGGCTTTGACATCGCCATGGAGGATGCCGTCGACTGCCGCCTCCTGTGAGTTATACACGCGGGCGGGTCCGCTGAACGTCAAAATAGATGCATCTACGCCGGCGGTCTTGACCACACAGCCATCGGGCGCGAGGTTACCGCGAAGTACTGCCAGTCCGCCATCGGTGCTGTAGGCGTGAGAGATATCGCGTATGCAGCCTGTGGCGCGGTCGTCGTCGGTGGCTGCGTAGTATGTTTTTTGTGAGCCTAATACAGTGGTACGCACACCACCCGGGGCTGCCAAGTGGCGGCGTTGAGCCTGTTCATCGTAGCCGGCGTGACCTGCGACATTGGCATCTATAGCCTCGGCAAGGGTGAGAGTGTCGGCACGACGCACCGTGGTGTTAAGCAGTCCGGCATCGGCGAGTTGTGCCATAATGGTGAGTATGCCTCCGGCGCGGTTGACGTCTTCGATATGATATCGCGAATTAGGCGCCACCTTGCACAGCACGGGGGTGCGGCGCGACAGGGCATCTATATCTTTTAATGTGAAGTCGATACCACCCTCATGTGCCACAGCGAGCAGGTGCAGCACGGTGTTGCTTGAGCCGCCCATGGCGATATCCAGAGTCATGGCGTTGAGCATAGCCTCGCGACAGGCGATATTGCGTGGCAACACGCTCTCGTCATCGTGGAAATAGTATGCCTCGGCATTTCGCACTATCTGTCGGGCGGCTTGCTTGAAGAGGTCGATGCGCTTGACGTGCGTTGCCGGTACGGTGCCGTTGCCGGGCAGTGACAGACCCAATGCCTCGGTGAGCGAGTTCATAGAGTTGGCTGTGAACATACCTGCGCAACATCCACAGGTGGGACAGCCTCGACGTTCCAACTTGTCAATGCGGCTATCCGGGACGCTCGTGTCGGCGCTTTGCACCATAATATCAACTAAATCAACGGCTTCACCGTCGACTCGCCCGGCTTCCATGGGACCGCCTGATACAAATATTGTGGGTATATTGAGGCGCATGGCGGCAATGAGCATGCCGGGTGTCACCTTGTCGCAATTGGAGATGCACACCAAGGCATCGGCACAGTGTGCCCTTACCATATATTCGACCGAGTCGGCGATGACCTCGCGCGAGGGTAGGGAGTAGAGCATACCTTCGTGCCCCATAGCGATACCATCGTCAATGGCTATGGTGTCAAATTCGGCAGCAAAGCAGCCCAATTTGCGTATCTCGTCGGCAACCACTTGCCCGATATCGTGCAGGTGGACGTGCCCCGGAACGAATTGTGTGAATGAATTGGCAATGGCTATCACAGGGCGACCCATTTGCTCGTCGGTCATCCCATTGGCGCGCCACAGGGCTCTCGCTCCTGCCATACGCCTACCTTTCAATGATTTATCACTTCGTAATGGAGTAGACATATCTGTTTACCTATTGGTTAGTGTCGCAAAAGTACAAAGCTTTTTCACTACCACCAAACTTCTGCACAAAAAAATGCAATCTGTGAAACACAGTATTTTTTTTCTATGAATAAAAAATTACTTTAATGAATAAATTGTAATAAAAATTTTGTACCTTTGCCGATAAAGTTGGAAAAATGTTTAAAAATGACCTAAAAGTGGTTGGAAAAATGTATAAAATAACCCAAAAAGTGGTTGGAAAAATGTAACGATACCAATAAATTATTTGTAATATGCAGATATACAGACATATATACGACTATTTACGCTCGTTCTTCAAAAATCAGAAGAAGGCATTGCTGATCTCGGGCGCTCGTCAAGTTGGGAAGACCTTTGCTATACGACTTGTTGGTAGTGAAGTTTTTGATAAAGTCGTCGAATTAAACTTTATTGATAAGCCGGAGTTAAAGTCTATTTTTGAAAATCCTCGTAGTGCAAAGGATCTTTTATTGCGCCTCTCTGCTTATGCCGGTGGTAATTTACCCAAAGAGAAAACGCTTTTTTTCTTTGATGAAATCCAAGAATGCCCGGATATTGTCACCGCAATTAAATTCCTTGTTGATGAGGGAAGTTTCAGATATGTGCTTAGTGGCTCGCTTCTTGGAGTTCATATGAAGGATATTAGGAGTATGCCGGTTGGATATCTGACCGAAAAACAAATGTTTCCCCTTGACTTATATGAGTTTGCCGTTGCTGTCGGTATGTCTGGTGATGTATTAGAATATTTGAATGATTGTTTTGTCAATTCCACGGTAGTTGATGAGGTAGTCCACAATAAGATGATCGAGCTGCTTCACCTATATCTTGTTGTAGGTGGAATGCCCGAGGCTGTTGTAAAGTATCTTGAGTCTAATAACTTGCACGATGTCCGTGAGGTACAAGTGGATATTCTGAATATGTATCGTAAGGATATCTCGAGATATGATATCAACAACAAAATATACATAAGTGAAATCTTTGACTTGATTCCATCAGAGTTGGATAGTAAGAATAAACGCTTCGTTTTTAAGTCACTTAATCTGAACTCTCGATTTGAAAAAATTCAAAATAGTTTCCTTTGGCTCGCTGATGCCGGTGTTGCCTTACCGGTATATAATGTCGAAGAGCCGCGGTTGCCCTTGCGCTTGAACAAGTTGAGGAGTTTGTTTAAGCTTTTCCTCTGCGATGTGGGGTTGCTATCTGCCTTTTATCCAATTGACACAACTCTCAAGATTTTAGATGGTCAGGCTAATATCAACTATGGCGCAACTTATGAAAATTTTGTGGCTCAAGAACTTAAAGCCCATGGCTACGCTCTTTATTATTTCAATAATAAACGTCAGGGTGAGGTGGATTTCCTCGTTGAACATAGCGGTTCGGTATTGCCAATTGAGGTTAAATCAGGCAAGGATTTCAAGCGTCATAATGCGCTCTCAAATATCCTCTCAATTGACGACTATGGTATTAAGCGTGCTTTAGTCCTCTCCAATGGTATTAATGAAATCGCCGGCAAGGTTGCATATATGCCTGTTTATATGACAATGTTCCTGAAACCCCCAACTCTTGCAGATACAGTCGTAAAGTTCAATCCCATATAGAGTTAAGGTGTTTGTATCTCTTTCCTGATAAGCGCTCTGAGAAATCGAAGTGTTAAAATTGTGTTAAATATACTACCTTGTTATACATAGTACTGTAACTTTTCCTAACCTTGCATCGTCATTAAAGCAAACGACTAAAAACGAATAAATGAATATAGAAAACTTAAAATCTCAGATGCGAAAAGGAATGTTGGAGTTCTGTGTGCTCCTCATTCTGCGCGAGCGCCCCGCTTACGCTTCCGACCTCATCGCCGGGCTCAAGCAAGCAAGGCTCATCGTCGTCGAGGGCACGCTCTACCCGCTGCTCACTCGCCTCAAGAACGATGGTATGCTCGCCTACCGATGGGTAGAGTCTACCTCGGGTCCCCCACGCAAGTATTACGAACTCACCGACCTCGGAACCTCTGTCCTCAACCAACTCTCTGCAGCATGGGACGACCTCTCACTTACAGTCGACCACCTGCGCAATAATCAACAAAAATAAAAAAACAATCAATCATTATAAGTTATGAAAAAGACTTTCCCGGTTAACATCAATGGCGCTGTTTACTACATCGACGAAGACGCCTACAATCTCCTCAACAACTACATCGACCAACTCCGCAAGGCTTTCCCCGGCAAGGAGGGCGCCGAGACTATCAACGATATCGAGAGCCGCATCTCCGAGATTTTTGCCGAGAAACTCTCCAAGGGCAAGAATATCATCGTCATCGATGACGTTAACGAAATCATCAAGCAGATGGGTAGCCCCAAGGACCTCGCCGGTGATAATACTGACGACACAATACTACCGCCAATAACGGAAAGACCACTCCTCCCCCGCTGAACGCTCAGCCTCAAACCATCAAGCGTCTCTATCGCGACGAAAGCAATAAGGTATTTGGTGGCGTATTCGCCGGATTGAATCACTACTTGGGGTGGAACACCAATATTATGCGTTTCTTCTATGTCCTCATCACTCTATCCACCTACTTCTGGCCCATGTTAATCATTTACTGCATCGCTTGGATGATTATTCCGGCTGCTCGCTCTCCGCGTCAAATTCTTGAGATGACCGGCACCCCCATTACGGTGAGTAATGTAGGGCAGACAATCCTCGGAACCCCCGATCCCGCTAACGTTCCTACATCCTCGTCAAACGTATTCAATGACATATTCTCAGTGCTTGGCAAGGTGTTCCTCGCTATTTTCGGAGCAGTCGGTGCCGCTATAGGCATTGGAGCCATCATCGGCTTTGTTGTGATGCTTTGCTCGGTTATTATGTTGTGGGGATGGCATGAGGTGTTCATCAGCCAGAATATCTTCGGCATCGCCCAGAGTTTCTGCAATCCCTGGATTGGAACCATCGGCGGTATCTGCCTCTCGGTAGCCATATTCCTCCCTGCTGCCGCCGCTGTGTGGGCTGGTTGCAACGCTCTGTTCAACGTCAAGGCTCCCTCCAAGGGTGCTATTATCACCTTGGTAATCATTGAGATACTCATGATAATTGCGTCGGTTGTCCTCCTCCAACTCGCCTCTACCCACCACATTTTTGCATTCGCTTCTACAGCCGCCACTACCTCTATGACTTGCATTTCTTGATTTTTCCACCCCACATTAGTTTGCAGTTTGCCCTTTTTGTCGTAATTTTGTGCGTTAAACGCACATAAACATCGCACAAATGAAAATTCTATATAAGATAAGAAGCGGGCACAATGTCAAGTTATTCTACTTTATGAAAAACTACGCCGAGATGCTCATCCCGGCGTGTTTTTTTCGTGCTCTGCGCCACCGGGTACTCGCTCATTTCAAGTATGCCGACGACCCCGAGGTTGTCGAACGCATCAACTACTATTGCAAACTCGCCGAGCCATTCACCCTCTCGCCCGAGGATAGCAATACCACTCCTATAGGTCGCCTCAGCCGCGGAGGCAAGGCATCGGTCTACTTCTTTGACACGCGTCGCTGGCTGCGCTGGTTCCCCTCGAGTGCGCTTGTCGCATGTCATTGGGGCGACGTCACATACGTCCCCGAGAAGCCGGCATTCGTCAAGAGCCGTCCCATCGCCGGGGAGAATGCACGCTCGGTGCTCCTCAACCTCGACCGCGTGCGTCACTTCACCTTCGTGCATGATATTATTGCCTGGGAGGAGAAGTCGGATATGGCAGTATTCCGCGGCAAAATCCACAACAAGGCGAAGCGCTCGCGCTTCTTCGAGATGTACTTCGGCAATCCCATTTGCGACCTCGGCGATACCAGCCGTCATGCTCCCAAGTTGCGCACCGACAAGATGACTATCCGTGAGCAACTCGGCTTCAAGTTTATCCTTGCCCTCGAGGGCAACGACGTCGCCAGCAACCTCAAGTGGGTGATGTCGTCCAACTCGGTGGCGGTGATGCCCGAGCCCGAGTTTGAGACTTGGTTTATGGAGGGGCAACTTATCCCCAACTATCACTACGTAGCCATCAAGCGGGACTTCAGCGACTTCGAGGAGCGTATCCGCTACTACATCGACCACCCCGATGAGGCAAAGGAAATCGTGCGACATGCCAACGAATATGTCGTCCGCTTTGTCGATAAATCTCGCGAGCGTTACATCTCGCTACGCGTCGTCGAGAAATATCTCCAACTCTCCT
>JBJEDD010000130.1:0-2639 GCA_051871715.1 Muribaculaceae bacterium
CTTTAATAGGGAATGGTGCTTTCTATAACTGCTCAACACTTCCCGGGATTGTAATCCCCAACTCTGTTAATTCACTTGGCACATCCGCATTTGAGAACTGCTCTACTCTTGAAAGCGCCATTATCGGCACAGGCGTACCAGCACTCCCGCAGCGAGTATTCTATGGCTGTAAATCGCTCGCCTCGCTCTTGATTCCGAATAATGTCGCCTCCATTGGCGACAAGGCATTTGCCGGCTGCAAATCAATCAGTGACTTCACTATCGAAGATGGAGAAAATGTACTGACCCTTGGCTCTAACGGCTCATCACCATTGTTTGTCGACTGCCCCTTGGACGAGGTATATATCGGCCGTAAATTGTCATATGGCACTGCCTCCGGCTCAGGTTACTCGCCCTTCTATCGCAATACTTCGTTGCGCACTGTGGAGATTACCGATGCCGAGACTCAAATCTATGATAACGAGTTCTACGGTTGCTCCAGCTTGCAATCGCTGAAGATTGGCGACGGCGTGACTACCATCGGCAAATGGGCATTCTCCGGCTGCTCAGCTCTGGAATACTTCTTGGTAGGTAGCAACGTTGAAAGCATTGGTCAAGAAGCCTTCTCTGACTGTACAAGTTTGACCAGCTTCACTTCCAATGCTGCTGTTCCTCCAACTTGTGGCTCCCAGGCTCTTGACGATATCAATAAGTGGGAGTGCACGCTGTATGTACCTGCCGAAAGCATTGAACAATACAAGGTTGCCGACCAATGGAAGGAATTCTTCTTTATTGAAGAATCGGGCATTGAGGATATTACGTTAGATGCTGACTCAATGGATGAGCCGGTTGAATACTACAACCTCCAAGGCATCCGCGTCGAGAATCCAACCACCGGCACTTATATCGTTAAGCGAGGACGCTCAGTCTCTAAGTGTGTAATTCAGTGATTATCAATCGTATACATAATCTCCTGTGGAAAAATCTTCTCCACAGGAGATTTTTTTTGTTGCATATTAAAAAATAACCCCCGATTACTAACACTATTAAAAACACTGAATCATGGAATCGTAAATAGAAAAATGTAAAAAAATTTGATTGGCGACGGCATATATCTCGATAAATTGTTGTACATTTGCAATACAAACAGAATCGACCTTTTTATGTCAGTCATCAAGGCTAAGCCATATTCAAACAAGTCTCTAATATTTGCACACTTAGGCGCACTTCTCTGCATATTGATGTGGGGTATATCGTTCGTATCAACCAAGGTATTGTTGATTAATGAAATGCCTCCTGCCGAGATATACATTTATCGTTTTGCGCTTGCCTACCTGTTAATTGTGATCTTCAAGCGCACCAAGTGGATGTCGCGTAATTGGCGCGATGAGATGCTGATGTGTCTGTGTGGCGTGCTTGCCGGCTCGGTGTATTTTATGTCGGAGAATATAGCGTTGCAATACACCTTGGTGAGCAATGTCTCGTTGCTGACATCGACCTCGCCATTGTTAACTGTGTTGATAGTGAGCCTGCTGTACAAGAATGAACGAGCCGGTGCTGGTATGTGGATAGGCTCGCTGGTGGCATTCTTGGGCGTAGGCTGCACTATCTTCAATAGCAGTTTCAACATCGAGATAAACCCCTTGGGCGATATGCTGGCATTGCTGTGTGCCTTGTCGTGGGCATTGTACTCGCTGATTCTCAGGAAACTCAATGCCATATACGATGTGTGGTTTATCACACGCAAGACTTTCTTCTACGGCGTTATTACGGCTCTGCCCTTTCTGTTTGTGGAGCCGATAAAGTATGGCGTAATTGACATAGTGATGAATACCGAGGTACTCGTCAATTTGGTATTCCTCGGCATCGGTGCTTCATTGATTTCATATGTACTATGGGCAGGGACAGTCAAGAAGTTGGGCGCTGTCAAGGCTAACAACTACTTGTACCTGCAGCCGGTGATAACGATGATATTCTCGGTGTTGGTACTCGGTGAAGTGGTGACATTTATCGGCTACTTGGGATGCGGACTTATCCTCGGAGGCTTGTGGCTCGGTGACTACCTCACCCGCCGCAATCAAATGCGCCGCTAAGCTATCGAGGCATTGCTATTCGCTGAGATCGAGAAGTTATAAAAAATTGTCACCCCCGTAATTGCCGCATTGGCTATTACGGGGGTGATAACGTATCGGAGATTTATTAATCTGTCTATTTAACTGAGAGCTTGGTTGCTTGGTTGCCGGCTTTGACGATGTAGAAGCCGGGGGCTACTGCGATAGTTGCGCTTGAGGCTTCTAACGAGGCTACGAGTTGACCGGTAGCCGAGTAAACGGCGATTGTGGTCGGTGCGTCGGCGGTCACATGGATGTTGCCGTTTGCGGCAGAGATGCGTGTGATGCCGGCATTAACATCCTCGATGTGCGAAGGAAGTCTGTAAGTAGCCTTAAGGGCAGTCAATTTCAAAATATCGCCTTCTCTTGACACAATACCGGTGACATCATACCACAGATCATATTCCAAATCGATGGTTGCAGGGTCGTAATATACGGTCAAAGTGAGAGGCTTGATTTCAGACTCGTCTTCAGATATGATTGTGCTCTCTTGTGACAGTAACACGAAGTAGCCGTCCTCTTGGTGGACATTCTCAGCCTTCTTGAAGC
>JBJEDD010000131.1:0-2636 GCA_051871715.1 Muribaculaceae bacterium
GCGCCCCATCAACAACATCGTCGATATCACCAATTATATACTCCACGCCTATGGGCAGCCTCTCCATGCCTTCGACCGCGCTCACATCGCCGACGACACCATCGTCGTCTCCACCGGGCACTCGTCGAAGTTCACCACTCTCGACGGCATCGAGCGCACCCTCGACCCCGCCGACCTCATGATATGCAATGCACGCGAGCCGATGTGCATCGCCGGCGTCTTCGGTGGCTTGGACTCGGGAACTGTCGAGGGCACCACTTCGGTGTTCATCGAGAGCGCCTGCTTCAATCCCACCTCGGTGCGCCGCACCGCCCGTCGCCACGGCTTGTCGACCGACTCCTCGTTCCGTTTTGAGCGCGGTGTCGACCCCAACGGCTGCCTCGACATCCTCGCCATTGCCGCCCGCATGATACAGCAAATCGCCGGTGGCTCCATCGTTGGCGACATCATCGACATATATCCCTCGCCTGTCGAGCCCGCCAAGGTCGAGATTTCGCACGCCGACATCACACGCATGCTCGGTCAGGAAATTCCCGCCGAAACCGTTGCCGGCATCCTCCGCTCGCTCGAGATGCAAGTCGTTGTCACCGAGGGTGATACCCTCACCCTGGCTATCCCCACCTACCGTGTCGACGTCACTCGTCCCTGCGACGTCGTCGAGGATATCCTCCGCATCTACGGCTACAACAACATCGCCATCCCCACTGCCTTGCACGCCTCGCTGTCGTTCAAGACTCCCACCGATGCTGCCGACGACCTGCGCCGTCGCCTCGCCGACTGCCTCACCGGCGCCGGATTTGCCGAAATCCTCAACAACTCGCTCACCGCGCGTTCATACTACCAGGACCTCTCCACCTGGACCCTCGATACCTGTGTTGAACTCCTCAACCCCCTGAGCCAAGACCTCTGCTTGATGCGTCGCACCCTGCTCTTCGGCGGCTTGGAGAGCCTCGCTCACAACATCAACCGCCGCGCAGCCTCGCTGGCGATGTATGAGTTTGGCAACGTATATGCCCTCAACCCCGAGCAAGCATCGACCGCCGAGGCACCCCTGCGCCCCTATAGCCAAGCATCGCGCCTGGGCATATGGCTCACCGGTCTGCGTCGCCAGGCATCCTGGGACCGCGCTGCCGAGGAGGCTACATTCTACGACCTCAAGGCTGTCGTCGCCATGGTGCTCTCGCGCGCCGGCATCAAGCCCGAAGCCATAGTATTCAAGCCCGTCGAGACCCCCGGCGACATCTTTGCCTCGGCGATGGCTGTCGAGACTCGCCAGGGTCGCAATCTCGCCACCCTCGGCATCCTCTGCTCGGCAATCCTCAGCCGCTTCGACATCAAGCAGCCGGTGTTCTTTGCCGAAATCGACTTTGACCACCTCGCCGCCCTCGCCGCTCGCGCCGTCACCACATTCACCCCCCTGCCCAAGACTCAAGCCGTCAAGCGTGACCTCTCGCTCCTCATCGACAAGGCTGTCACAATGGACGATATCGACCGCGTCGTCCGCCGCAGCGACAAGCGCCTGCTGCGCGACGTTTCCCTCTTTGACGTCTACGAGGGCAAAGGTCTCCCCGAGGGCAAGAAATCTTATGCCATCTCTATCATCCTCCGCGACGACGAGAAAACTCTCAACGATCACGCCGTCGACGCTGTCATGAACAAAGTTATCGCCAATCTCCGCCGCGAATTGGCTGCCGAACTCCGATAATTACAATAATACATATAATAAATAACAACTTTTCAAAAACTACTCCAATGGGAAGAGCATTTGAATACCGTAAAGCCCGCAAACTCAAGCGTTGGGGCAATATGTCGAGAACTTTCACCCGCATAGGCAAAGAAATCACCATCGCCGCCAAAGCCGGTGGTCCCGACCCATCTACCAACCCGCGCCTCCGCGCTCTCATGCAGAACGCCAAGGCTGCCAATATGCCCAAAGATACCGTCGAACGCGCCATCAAGAAGGCGACCGATAAGGACGCCGGCGACTACAAGGAAATCACCTACGAAGGATACGGCCCCTTCGGCATCGCCATCTTCGTCGAAGCCGCTACCGACAACAACACCCGCACCGTTGCCAACGTCCGCTCGTATTTCACCAAATTCGGCGGCTCTCTCGGCACTCAAGGCTCGCTCACTTTCCTCTTCGACCACAAATCGGTATTCAAAATCAAGCCCAAGGACGGCGTTGAACTCGAAGAACTCGAACTCGAACTCATCGACTACGGCGTTGACGAACTCGTGCCCGACGAGGACGAGGACGGCAACGCGCTCATCGCACTCTATGGCGGATTTGAGGACTTCCCCGCTATCCAGAAGTACCTCGAGGACAACGGCTTCGAAATCGTCTCCAGTGAATTTGAACGCATCCCCAACGACCTCAAGGAAGTTACCCCCGAGCAACGCGAAACCATCAACAAACTCCTCGAAAAACTCGAGGACGACGAGGACGTCCAGAACGTATTCCACAACATGGCTGAAGAGCCCGAGGAATAAGGGTTTATGGTTTATGGTTTATGGTTTATGGTTTATAGTTTATAGTTTATAGTTTATAGTTTATGGTTTAGGGTTTATAGTTAAGGGTTAAGGGAACTATATACCCTATATCATAGAGAGCGCGACCCCATCCGGAGTCGCGC
>JBJEDD010000132.1:0-2617 GCA_051871715.1 Muribaculaceae bacterium
TGCCTATCCATACGCTAACTTTCTCGGTGTCGGACTTGCTTACCGAGCGGGCTTTCAAAGCGATGTTAATGAGTGAGTTGCCATTCATTTTAATTTCCGGTGTTAAAGCCCAGTCGTCGGCATCGTTTTCCCAGCTGTAAGTATATGCCATGACTTGATAGCCGGCATTATATGTCCATGTGCGCTCGTCATTATTGGCATCAATAACCATATATTGCAAAAAGTCTTCTTCGACATCGAAGGTGCAAGTGTAAGGTAAGAAATATGCATCACCTGTAGCGATGTAGTTGGAGCGTGCCGGTGTGCTGCGTTGGTCGCCGTTGACTGCCACTACTTCATAGCTGTAGGTCTTGATACTACCGGTAGGCTTGCTCGCTTGCCACTTTGTTTCGGTGAGACCTGAAGCGACCACCACCTCATCGGGGAAGCGAGTTACATCGTAAGTGATGGCTTCGACATATCCGTTATGAACGGCACCGGTTGACGGCTCCCATGTTATCGTAGATACGTTTGTGGCATCATCGATAGCAAAAACGACATTGGATACGGCTGTGGGTACATCGTATCCGATCCACGCTTTGACACTATTGGGAGCGCCCTTGCCAATGTCATTGATAGCGACAACGCTGAACTTAACATCGCCCAATGGAGCTACAGCGCTTAATGAAACCGACTCACCGGCATTAGCCTTGCCTTCAACAAGTATATCTGCATTCGCGCTTACTTGGTAACTGAGTTCGCCCTCGAGAGGGGTTCCTCCGTATGTCGCAGTAGGCATAGTGAACCCTATACTAACGGTAGTAGAAGCCTTATCAGTTGCGACTTGCAAGTTGTCTACTGCTGCAGGGGCTGCATCATCGGCTATCTTGCGTGGCACATCAAGACACACAATTTCTTCATTATCAGCGAAATCGGATATCTTGGTGATTTCGCCATACTTAGTGTCAACCTCGCAGAGCCATGCCTTGCCGTTGGCAAGTTGTGATGCCCAATATAGACGGTTGGTGTCAAGGTCAAAGGTCATACTTTGCAAGACTGTAGCAGGGTAAACACCTGTCTCGCCGATGAATTCCGATTCACCGGTGTTCTTGTCTATCTTGAAGAAATCGCCATACTCATTGATTGCATAAATCTCACCAGTATTGTTAACAGCCATTGCAATGAAAAATTGGTCAGCGGGGGCAATAATGGTCTTGGTCAATGTTGAATAGTCGACATAGCCAAAGTCAGTGCCGGAGGAAGTCTCGCTGGGGAATATAGCGTAGTATCTGTCGGTTGTCGGGTCGACAGACACGATATTGGCAATAATACCATATTGAGCCGGCATTAGTTCCTCATATTTGAGATAAGCGCCTGTATTTGTATCAAATTCAAAATATGAGGCATATACAATCTCTCCGAAGGAACTATAATAACTAACATATTTGAAAATGTTACCATCAAAGGCACCACCACCGTTGGCATACAGGTCGCTATCAATATACAGGGGAGTCAGTGTTGTATTTGCTTGTACGGGGAACGAATAAACACCCTCAAGGTATTCGTAGTTTTCATCCCAAGAGTCGGCATATATAACGTTGCCGCGAAGAGTGACACCGCCTTGTTGAGCGACTTCTTTCATCGGCGATTGATTGTTGTGGATGCGACGTGGCGATTGGAGCGAGTTGCCCCTCGCAAAAGAAGTCATGTCAAGGATGTTGTTGCCATTAGAGGCGCGAGCATTCAGCCTGCTGTGTGCCTGTTGTGGAGAGGCTGTCGCGAGGTTATATCGCGACACAAAGGTTGTGTGGCGAGAGGGTGCCGAGGCGGAGGCATCTTGTAGTATACCTCCTGCAACAATTGCGGCACTCAGCACGCATAGTTTAACAAATAATTTCATGTTGCTTAATTTTGGTTTAAGAAATCAGCAACAAAATTACATAAGACGATCTTTTTAAAATAAGGAGCAGGTGTAAACGTTGTTTGAAAATCCGAATAATGAACTAAAAAGCAGTTCAAACGATGTCATTTGCTTGTTTTTTATATTCCGAGGGCGTAAGTCCAGTCTGTTTCTTGAAAGCAGCGATAAAAGCAGAGCGAGACTTGAAGCCAACGCTGTTCCCGATAGATTCTATTGTAAAGTTGCCAAAATTATTAATGTCGGTGATGCGTCGACAAGCCTCATTGATGCGATAGTGATTGATAAGAGAGACAAAGTTTCCACCCCACAATTCATTAATGACTTGGGAGAGCACTTTTTCCTTTACATCTACCATGGTTGCAAGGCGCGCGATGCAGAAATCATCGGCGTAGACCTCCTCGCTCGAGCGTAATAATTCTTTTGTACGATTGAGTATTTCTACCTTATACTCGTCAGCAATATTGCTGCCCGAATACTTGACAATGTCGACTGAGTCGGTAGGCTTGGCTTGAGATATTTCTTGCCGAAGTAACTCCTCATTCTTTCTATACAAAGAGCGGTTGGACTCATTGAGCCTACGATTGTGATTATATAAAATTACCAGAAACAGAGCGGATAGTATTATTATCAACGTTGCACCCGCCATACCATAAAGACTCATTCTCTCCCTATAACGAGCCTTGGTCAGCTCCACTTGCATATCCTTGATTTCGCCCA
>JBJEDD010000133.1:0-2614 GCA_051871715.1 Muribaculaceae bacterium
TCTCGCGAGCGTTACATCTCGCTACGCGTCGTCGAGAAATATCTCCAACTCTCCTGCCCACTATAAAGAAATTTTTATATTCAATTCGCTATTTACGCTTTTTGTTGTAAATTTGCGAGTGATATGGATGCCAACTCTCGTACAAGCCTCAGTATTAGGAATGTCGTGGTAGCGCTGTTTTACTTTGTCGCTGCCATGGCATTGCAGTTTGTGTCGCGGAGGGTATTCATTGACAATATGGGCACCGAGGTCCTCGGCTTGAACACTACGGCGACCAATCTTCTGCAATTCCTCAACCTTGCCGAATTGGGAGTCGGTGCAGCCATCGGCTACGCTCTGTACAAGCCCATCGAGGCGGGAGACCGCTCCACTATCAGCGAAATTATCGCCCTACAGGGCTTTATATATCGTCGTGTGGGCTGGGCGGTCATCGCCGGTGCCGTGGTGTTGTGCTGCTTCTTTCCGCTGATTTTTGCTCGCATGGACCTCCCGCTGTGGTATGCCTACGGCACCTTTGGCGCCTTGCTCCTGTCGTCTTTGCTCTCGTATTTCATCAATTACCGCCAGGTGATAATGGTCGCCGAGCAGCGCGAGTATCGCTTCAAGCATGCCTATTACTCGGTGTTGCTCGTCAAGACCTCGGCGCAGATTGTGGCTGTAGCCACTGCCGATAACCCTTATGTGTGGTGGCTCGTCATACAGTGTGCCGGGGTAATTGTAGGCTCGATAGTTCTCAGACTCGCCACCAGGCATTTCTATCCATATCTTTTCGGTGTCAAGTACGACCACCAAGCCCTTAGGACCAAGTATCCCGCCATTGCCGCCAATACTCGCCGGCTCTTTGTCCATCGCATCTCCGAGTATGTCCTCACCCAGACATCGCCGCTCATCATTTATGCCTTTGCAACCCTCACCGTGGTCACCTATTACGACAACTATATGATTGTCGTCGGTGGGGTGCTGATACTGTTGCAGACTACTCTCAATAATCTCAATCCCGGAGTCGGCAATCTGGTTGCCACGGACAATTCCGATAATATACGGCGCGTGTTCAACGAGTTGTTCTCGTTGTGCTTCTTTATTGCTGCATTTTTCAGCATTTTGCTGTGGTTCCTGCTCCAGCCGTTGGTGGCTATATGGCTTGGCTCGCAATATGTGATGCCCCGAGTCGTCTTGGCTCTTATCTTGGCAATCTTCTTCATTAACGGCTTTCGCCGGAGTATTGAGACTTTCAAGGATGCCTATGGGCTCTTCTACGACGTGTGGGCTGCCGGTACCGAGGCGGCACTAAACCTCGGGCTCAGCATCGCCGGCGGTGTCATTTGGGGCTTGCCCGGCATCCTTGCCGGTGTGCTTATTTCGCAGATACTCATTGTGTTGGGCTGGAAATCTTACTTTGTGTGTCGTCGCGGACTGCGCACCACGCCGTGGTTCTTTTGGGGCGCGTTTTTCCGACATATCCCGGCTGCGATTGTCGCCTTTGTCGCCCTGTGGCTTGTTTTGCCGGCTATAGGCATAAACCCGACGGCATCGACGGGCGCTTTCATCGCCTATGCCGCAGTGGCTGCACTCGTCGTGGCTGCTGTCTTGGTTGTCATGATGCTGATGCTCACCCCGGGTATGCGCCTGTTGTGTAATCGCTTAAAAGACTTGTTACCATGAAAGCATACGTCATTAATCTCGCCCATGCCGTCGAGCGCCGCCAGCACATGGAGGCGGTGATGAGCAACTCGCCTTTCGCAACTGATTGGGAGTTCCTGGTCGGTGTTAACGGTAGGCGCATGACCGCCGAGGAATTGCATCAAGCCTTTGATTACGAGGCTTTTGGCATTCGCCGTATGTGTATCCCCACACAGGGCGAGGTGGGTTGCACCCTCTCGCATTATGCTTTCTGGCAGCGAGTGGCTTCTTCGGATGCTCCGGCTGTGGTTTTCGAGGATGACCTCCACTTCGAGGGCTCGTGGGACGATGTCCTGGCGTTCGCCGAGCCGTGGCTCGGCTCGCCCGAGCCGCGAGCCTTGCTACTGCCGCGCCATTTCTTCTATCGCCGCGCCCGCCATGTAGCAGGCGGAGTGGTCGCTCGCCCGCGTATCGCCTATGGCACAGAGTGCTACTTCATTAATCCGGCAGGTGCCCGGCTGATGCTCAGCCTTGGCAAACCGGCTTATGTTGCCGACGAGTGGGACTATTATCACAGCCGCGGACTGCAGCTTAAGGCTTTCATTCCGCATCCCATAGTCCTCGAACCCGAGACGCAGTCGCACATCGTCGGGCGAGCCTCCGACCGCTATCAATGGCGTGCCGCCGCCATGACGGTCACAGCCCCGGTATTCACCTTCGGCTACGAGCCCATCCTCCTCACCACCATCCTCCATCACCTACGCTACCTCCACAAATACCTCAGCCCCAGCGAGCAACAATAAATATCTGATGCAATGAAAACTATATTTAAATCCTTAATGGCGGCGCTGCTGCTTGTATTGGGACCTGTTGCTAATGCTCAGTCCAATTCCTTTCGAACTGTGGCACAATAATCCGAAAAAACCCACACAATCAATTGTAAATTAATATAATATCACCATGCTGGTAGGGACGCTATACTTAGCGTCCGGGG
>JBJEDD010000134.1:0-2600 GCA_051871715.1 Muribaculaceae bacterium
AAAAAAGATGTGCAAATGTTTGGTTGTGAACAAAATAATTGCTAACTTTGCACCGAAATAGAGGGCGCTTACGCTCCGTAGAGTTGTTAATCCGTTGAGGGTTAGCGACTTGAGTGGTGTGCGGTGCTCGATATTGAAGTGTAAATAAGATTAAGAGAGAAATATAAAAATTAAGTACAAAACAAAAAACTAAGATGCCTACAATTCAGCAATTAGTAAGAAAAGGTCGCGTGGCATTGGTAGACAAATCCAAGTCGCCCGCGCTTGACTCATGCCCGCAGCGTCGCGGTGTGTGTGTCCGCGTGTACACCACGACCCCCAAGAAGCCTAATTCGGCTATGCGTAAAGTCGCCCGTGTGCGCCTCACCAATGGTAAGGAGGTTAACTCCTACATTCCCGGTGAAGGTCACAACCTGCAGGAGCACAGCATCGTGCTGGTGCGTGGCGGCCGTGTAAAGGACCTCCCCGGTGTTCGTTACCACATCGTTCGTGGTACCCTTGATACATCAGGCGTTAAGGACCGCACACAACGTCGTAGCAAATACGGTGCCAAGCGACCCAAGGCCGGTGCAGCCAAGAAGTAATCTATTATTGTATAATAGGTGAAGTAATCTGAAAGCACCACGAGATTTAATTAATTATTTTAAACTCGTTTTTGAATTCTTGAAAAGCTGCAACCACGGTTGAGTAAGCCCCGGCACACGACGACAGCGGTCGCCGTAACAACTCAAAGAAGTGCCGCCAAGACACAGGGCCGAAGAACGACGCAAGCAACCAAGCAATCAAAAACACAAACAGGTAAAAACCAACAATGAGAAAGGCAAAACCTAAGAAACGTGTGATCCTCCCCGATCCCGTATTCGGTGATGTGCGTGTGACCAAGTTTGTCAACCACCTCATGTATGATGGTAAGAAGAACACCGCATTCACCATCTTCTATGGAGCACTCGAAATTGTGAAATCCAAGCTCCCCAACGAGGAACAAACTGCCCTCGAAATCTGGAAGAAAGCCCTCGAAAACGTTACCCCGCAAGTAGAGGTTAAGTCGCGCCGTGTGGGTGGTGCTACATTCCAAGTCCCCACCGAAATTCGCGCAGACCGCAAAGAGTCTATATCTATGAAAAATCTGATCATCTACGCACGCAAGCGTGGCGGCAAGACCATGGCAGACAAGCTCGCAGCCGAGATCGTTGACGCATTCAACAACCAAGGCGGCGCCTTCAAGCGCAAAGAGGATATGCACAAGATGGCAGAGGCTAACCGCGCTTTCGCTCATTTCCGCTTCTAATTTTTCAAAGATATAAGCAACAATGGCAAAATCAGACGAACTTCTTAAATACACTCGTAACATCGGCATCATGGCTCACATCGATGCCGGCAAAACGACTACTTCAGAGCGTATCCTCTTCTACACCGGCTTGACTCACAAAATCGGTGAGGTGCACGACGGTGCAGCCACTATGGACTGGATGGAGCAGGAGCAGGAACGTGGTATCACTATTACTTCGGCTGCTACTACCGCATTCTGGAAATACAACAACGAGAAATACAAAATCAACCTCATCGACACTCCGGGACACGTGGACTTCACTGTCGAAGTAGAGCGCTCATTGCGCGTACTCGACGGTGCTGTCGCTACTTTCTGTGCCGTAGGTGGTGTTGAGCCCCAGTCCGAGACTGTATGGCGCCAAGCCGACAAGTACAATGTACCTCGTATCGGCTACGTCAACAAGATGGACCGCTCGGGTGCCAACTTCTTCGAGGTCGTTCGCCAGGTAAAGGAGGTGCTCGGCGCTAACCCTTGCCCCATCCAAATCCCTATCGGCGCTGAAGAAACCTTCAAGGGCGTCGTTGACCTCATCCGCATGAAGGCTATCTTCTGGCACGATGAAACTATGGGCGCTGACTATGAAGTTGACGATATCCCCGCCAACCTCCTCAGCGAAGCCGAGGAATGGCGCGAAAAGATGCTCGAGAAAATCGCCGAATTTGACGACGAACTCATGGAGAAATTCTTCGACGATCCCTCCTCAATCACCGAGGATGAGATTAAGCGCGCTATCCGCACCGCTACCCTGTCGATGAACATCGTGCCCATGATTCTCGGCTCTTCGTTCAAGAATAAAGGCGTGCAGTGCTTGCTCGACGCAGTCTGCGCTTATCTGCCTTCTCCCACCGACTCAGGTGCCGTACACGGTCACGCTGTAGGTGACCCCGACGAGGAACTCACCCGCGAGCCCTCAAGCGACGCT
The DNA here is from genome assembly GCA_051871715.1 of Muribaculaceae bacterium. Classification (GTDB taxonomy): domain Bacteria; phylum Bacteroidota; class Bacteroidia; order Bacteroidales; family Muribaculaceae; genus CAG-873. The sequence continues at coordinate 2,253 of JBJEDD010000134.1, forward strand.
CCTATGTGTGCCCTCGCATTCAAGATTGCCACCGACCCCTATGTAGGCCGTCTGTGCTTCTTCCGCGTTTACTCGGGTGACATCGAAGCCGGCTCTTACGTCCTCAACACCCGCTCGGGCAAGAAGGAACGTATCTCGCGCCTCTTCCAAATGCACTCCAACAAGCAGAACCCCAAGGAAGTCATCGGCTGCGGTGATATCGGCGCCGGCGTAGGCTTCAAGGATATCCGCACAGGTGATACCCTCTGCGCCGAAAACGCTCCTATCGTCCTCGAAGCTATGGACTTCCCCGATCCCGTTATCGGTATCGCCGTAGAGCCCAAGACCCAGAAGGACCTCGACAAGCTC
>JBJEDD010000135.1:0-10141 GCA_051871715.1 Muribaculaceae bacterium
TGCTGTAAGGCACTATCTCGAAGAAGCCGGGACGATTGATTGCACGATAATAAGAAAGTCGCATATTCATATTATCCTTAATTATATATTTTGCATGGAAATTGGGCAAGAAGTCAGTGTACTGTTGACGCCCCTCAGGATCTACATCACGGGGGAATTTAAGGATATATCCTTGGTCGGTATGTTCGGTACGAACACCGGCTATAAACTCAAAACACGACCAGGCGAGTTTAGCCGAAACATATCCGGCACCGATACGCTCGAAGGCGTCATAGTTTAGCGGGTCCCCTACATTGCCATATTCACGTGGAGTAAGAAGAATTTGGTCAAAATTGGTCCAATCTACGCCATATACTTGCACATGTTGCTGACCTGTCGCTGAGTCAAAGGTATATTCATTGAAGAAACTGTCGCGTTTCTCATCGCGATACATACCACCAACATTGAAATTCCACGCCATATCATTGACTGTGAGATTATAAACGGCATTTATGCCGCCATACCAATCACGGTCGCTATTGTGTTCCCAGCGACGCAGTGCCGATGAGGCAGTTGCAACGTGATTGCCTTGGAGATATATTTCGGCATTATCCGGGGTCTTATTGGTCGCACGAGAAAACGCACCGGTCCAATCTACTTCGAGTCTTTGGTCAGGCATAAGGAAGTGCTTGCCACTCAAAGTCGAGTTGAAAATCGTCTGTACGTTATATTTTAGTCGCATTGCCTCAGTCTTGTCATTGATAGACATACGTGCTTGAGTATCGCGGACATCCAGATAACCATTGTACCAACTGAGGGTATGCCCCGGAGCGGCAATGAAGTCAAACTTGGTATGCGCCGAGAAGCGCTGACGTGCATCATTGTATGTGCGGTGCTCGATGCCATATTGGGCGTAAGCCGAGCGATAATACCAATCGCTATTTTTGCCACGATGCATATTTTGGAAATCGAGCGATGCAATAAAGCCGAGGCGCTTGCCGAAGAAGCGGTCGCCGTAGGTCAATCCGGCAAGAAGGTCGGGGAGCGGAGCCTTGGAGGTTACGCGGAGATTTTTCGTAGTAAAATCGGCTGCAGTGACGCCATAATCGCCGGATACACCTTTGATTTCGTTTGGCGATTTGGAGGCTATCGCGTTGTGAGCGAAGGATATAAAATCGCGGTCAAAGAATAAAGCATTGTAACCGGTTGACAAGTGAGCCGAGAAGACACGTCGGTCGGGTGCATCCTTCATCACGAGATTAACGGCACCTCCGATGCCATCACCCTCGATGTTGGCAGTCGGAGATTTATACACCTCAAGCCGCTCAAGAATATCTGATGGAAATAAGTCAAGAGGGACAAAGCGATTTTTGTTGTCGGGGCTGGGGATTTTGATGCCATTGACCAGAGTAAAATTGTATCGCTTGTCCATGCCACGAAGCAAGGCGTATGAGCCTTCGCCTGAAGAGTTACGTTCGATAGATACCCCTGACATGCGTTGCAGCATATTTCCCACTGTGACATCGGGGGATAACTCCATGGCACGGCCGCTGAGCACATTGACTACATTCATCGATTGGCGCTCGATGAGACGAGCGGTATTGTCAGTGTTGCCTGCATGACGCCCCACTACAACCAGTTCCTGCAAGTCGCTGATTGTCTCGTCCATAGGGATAATGAAGTCGGCGTCAAAGGGACCACTATAATAGGCTTCATCGTAACCGATATAACGACATACGAGAGTGGGATGTGTAATGGATGTCTTTAATGAAAAAGAGCCGTCAAGACCGGTAACTGCGGCTGCTTGAGGCTCATCTTTAACAAAGACAGATGCACCGATAAGAGGCTCACCGGTGACACGGTCAATAACTATACCTGAAAAGACAGTAGCCGTTGCAACGAAAGTCGCCACGGCTACTGCTATCGAAAAAATTACTGTGCAGAAACGTTTTTGCATAACTATATCTTGGCTTGGTCATTAAATTATGACGCAAAATTAGCCTCGATATGTTAAGCAAATATTTCCATTTGGTTAAGTTTTTGTTACAAACACGATGTAGTTATTGATAATTAACTCATTACCAAATAATTACACGTTCTTCAACGGGGCGATACATCGGGTCGCCGTCGGTGATACCGAAGGCTACGAAGAACGGCTCAAGGTTGCGTATAGAAGCATTGACACGCCAGCGACCGAGCGAGTGAGGGTCGGTCTTGGTGCGCTTGAGGATTTCTTCCTCGCGGATATTGCCTGCCCAAACGTTGGCGTAAGAGAGGTAGAAGCGCTGGTCGGGTGTGAAGCCGTCGATGACTTCGCCTTGGTTGCCCTCGCCGAGAGCATTGTGGTAGGCAGTATAGGCGACACGCAAGCCACCTTGATCGGCTATGTTCTCGCCAAGAGTGAAAGTGCCGTTGGCATGAGTGCCAGGAGCAACCTCAATGGCGTCAAATTGAGCCACGAGACCATTAGCAAGTTGGGTAAAGGCAGCGGCATCTTCATCGGTCCACCAATTGGCGAAGTTGCCGTTCTTGTCGAAGAGACGACCCTGGTCGTCAAATCCGTGAGTCATTTCGTGACCGATTACCACACCGATAGCACCATAATTCTCGGCATCGTCGGCATTAGGATTGAAGTAAGGAGCCTGGAGAATGCCGGCGGGGAAACAAATCTCGTTGGTGAGGGGGCTATAATAGGCGTTGACAGTTTGCGGAGGCATATACCAGCGGTCGCGGTCGACGGGCTTGCCATAGTCGGCAATATTGAACTCTGCATTGAAGAGCATAGCCTTTTGCACATTCTCCCAATAGGATTTTGAGGGGTCAATAACCAAGCCGCTGTAGTCGCGCCACTTGTCGGGATAACCGATTTTGACGGTGAAGGCGGCGAGTTTTTCAAGGGCACGAGCCTTGGTCTCATCGCTCATCCATGTGAGGTTGGAGATATGCTGTCCGAGGGCTGTCTGTAGGTTAGCCACCAGAGTTTGCATCTTAGTTTTTGACTCCGGCGGGAAGTATTGAGCCACATAAAGTTCGCCGAGAGCCTCACCGAGGAAGTGATTGGGCACAGAGAGTGAGCGTTTCCAGCGAGGTTGTTGCTTCTCAACGCCCGACATGACGCGTTGCATCTCAAACTCAGCATTGACGAAGTCATCACTTAAGTAAGAAGCAGCAGACTGCAGATAACCGGCGATGATATAGTCGCGTATGGCTTTTTCGTCGTAGTTACCAAGGATATCGTTGACAGCGGCAAGCGAGTTTGGCTGACCGATTATGACGGTATCAATGTCGTTGATACCTTGCTTGGCGAAGTAACGACGCAAGTCGACATTGGGATACTTCTCTGCAAGAACAGCCATAGACATGGGATTGTAGCTGGCGGCTGGGTCGCGGAGTTCCTCGCGCGACATGGCGACCTTGGCGAGGTCGGTTTCAATGTTTATTACATTGGCGACGAACTCATAAGCAGCAGCATCGCTCATGCCGATGAGGGTTGCAAGTGTATGGAGGTAGTTGCGATAAGCCATGAGCACTTTCTTGGTGTTGGGGCTGTTCTCGATGTAGTAGTCACGGTCACCGAGGCCCAAACCACCTTGCCCCCAATACATCGTATTGACATTTGCATCGAGCATGTCAGCCTCAACGTATGTACCGAAAAAGGCGCTGACACCCGGCATTGTAGCCAAGAGGTCAATGAAGCCCTCGCGCGATGTGTTGCCGATAGTGACAAGGTCGTTGAGAACAGGCGAAGATCCTTCACGATTGAGACGAATGCTATCCATGCCCAGGGCATAGAGGTCGGCGATCTTGCGGGCATTTGAGCCGGGAAGCTCATTCTCGGCATTGAGATTAAGGACAAGGTCGCGTACTTGTTGACGGTTAAGCTCAATCAATTGGTCAAAGGTGCCGTAACGCGAATATTCCTCGGTGAGAGGATTTGCTTGCATCCACCCTCCACAAGCATACTGATAGAAGTCCTGCCCGGGTGCTACCGACAGGTCAAGATTGGCACGATCAACTCCACGGGGCGCGTCAGCCGACGCACCCAACGGGAACAACAATGCAAGTGCCATAGTTGTAAATAAAGGAGTTTTCATAGTGTTTATTTAAATAAATTCTCGTAATAATCAATGAATGCCTCGTTGACGAGACGGTTGCCACCGGGTGTGGGATAATCGCCCGAGAAGTACCAATCGCCCGGGTGATTGGGAATAGCACGGTGCAAGCCCTCAAGCGATTGATAAACTATGTCTACCGAGGCGCGAGGAGGTCGTACACTACCCTCGACCAGGAGGCGAGCGATTCGGTCAGACAGTTCAGCCTCGGAGAATGGTTCGTAGATTGCTTTCACGCAATTGGTGCGTTGCTCGTCGGGGAGAGTGCGTTGCTGCAAGCAAGCCTGGTAGGTATCGTGGATAATTTGCTCACGCGAGGTCTCTTGCAACAATTTAATAGCGGCATGGAAGGCAATAAATTGGTCGAGACTCGACATGTCAATGCCATAATAATCGGGGTATCTCACTTGAGGTGAGGAACTTACAAAGATAATGCGGCGCGGATGCAGGCGGTCGAGTTGTCGTAGAATAGACTCGCGTAGCGTGGTGCCGCGGACGATACTGTCATCAATTACCACGAGGTTATCAACTTCAGGAGTGACTGTACCATAAGTAACGTCGTAGACGTGGGCAACCATATCATTGCGAGAGTCGCCCTCGGTGATGAATGTGCGCATCTTAACATCCTTGACGGCAACCTTCTCAATGCGAACTTTGCGCGAGATAATGGCGTTCAGCGCTTCATCGGTCAGCTTGCCTTGTGACTGTAATTCATTGATGTCACGCAATTTACATTTATTAAGACGCTCATTCAGTTCATTAACCATTCCGAAGAAAGCAGCCTCGGCGGTGTTGGGAATGAACGAGAATACAGTGTGCTCCACATCATAGTCAATCATATGGAGCAACTTGCCCACCAGTGCGCTACCGAGCGCTTTGCGCTCGTTGTAAATATCCACGTCGCTACCACGCGAGAAGTAGATGCGCTCAAATGAGCAGCGCTCGTTTTTGCTCTCGGGGAGTATTCGCTCAATTTTGAAGCGCGATTTATTGTCGACAATGAGAGCGCAACCTGGCTCGAGTTCATGTACGTCATCAACATCGAGGTCAAAGCATGTCTGTATTACAGGACGCTCGGAGGCAAGTACAATCACCTCATCATCAATATAATAGAACGCTGGACGAATACCGCCGGCATCACGAAGGGCAAACATATCACCCGAGCCTGTGAAGCCGCACATCACGAAGCCACCATCCCATTGAGGCGATACTTTCTTGAGTACCGAGCCCATATTGAGGTTATCCTCAATGGCATAAGCGAGCTCGGGATCCTGGAGAGTCTCGCGGAATTGATGGTAAAGGCGATGGTTTTCCTTGTCGAGAGCGAAGCCGATTTGCTCAAGGAGCAGATTGGTATCACTGTAAATACGCGGATGTTGACCCGATGATACCACCGAGTCAAACATCTGCGCAACATTAGTCATATTGAAGTTGCCGCACAGCATCACTGAGCGGGAACGCCAGTTGTTACGTCTCAAAACAGGATGAGCATAGTTGATACCACTGCGCCCGGTGGTGGAGTAACGCAGGTGCCCCATATACATCTCGCCGATAAATGGCGTGTATTGCTCCACCTCGCTATCATCGAGATGGTTGACATCATCGGGGATATCACGGAATACCTTGGCGAAGATGTTTTGAATAGCATCTTTGCCAAGGGCTCGCTCACGGAAGATAAGTTCGTGACCGGCAGGCGCCTGAAGTTTTATTACACCGACACCGGCGGCTTCTTGACCGCGGTTGTGTTGTTTCTCCATCAACAAGTAGAGCTTGTCGAGACCGTAGGTGTAAGAGCCGTACTTTTTTTGATAGTAAGAAAGAGGTTTGCGCAGACGTATCAGTGCTACGCCACATTCATGTTTGAGAGGTTCCATTAACGGATAAAAAGTAATTCGCGATATTTAGGTAAGGGCCACATTTCGTTGTCAACCATCAATTCGAGTTTGTCGACATGGCGGCGGATAATTTCCATCGGAGGCACGACAGTGTCGTGATAGGCGATGGCTTTCTCACGTTCGTCGGTGATATGATTGGCTTGCTTGCGCGCCTCAATCATACGGTCGACTTCGGTCTTGATGATATCCATGTGGTCGCTGATTTTTTCGATAGTCTCGAGGTCGTGCGACACGATCTTGGCACCCTTGACGCCGGTAAAGAGAGATTTGAGCTTGACGACATTGTCGACGAGAGCCGATTGGTAACGTGTAGCCACGGGGATGATGTGATTGATGGCGAGGTCGCCGAGGACACGGGCTTCAATCTGGATTTTCTTGGTGTACATTTCCCACTTAACCTCGTTGCGAGCGTGCAATTCCACCTCGGAGAGGACACCTGTACGGTGGAACATCTCGATGCTTGAGGGACGGAGGTAAGCGTCAAAAATCTTGGGCGCTGAAGTTTCGCAGTCGAGTCCGAGACGAGCGGCTTCCTCTTTCCATTCGTCGGAGTAGCCGTTGCCATCGAAGTGGATAGCCTTACATTCGCGAGCGAGTTGACGCAGCTCCTCGAGGATAGCGTCATTCAATTCTTGACCCTTAGCCACGCGAGCATTGACGGCATCGTAGAAGTAGTTGAGCTGATCGGCAACGGCGGCATTGAGGACAATCATTGAGCAAGCGCAGTTGGCTGAGGAGCCGACGGCACGGAACTCAAAGCGGTTGCCGGTGAATGCAAATGGAGATGTGCGGTTGCGGTCGGTATTATCGATGAGGAGCTCGGGAATTTGAGCCAAACCTAAGGAAATACCTTCCTTCTTGGAGATATTTGCCAACTCGTCGGCAGTGGCATTCTCCAGTTTCTCGAGAATATTGGAGATCGCCTTGCCGGTAAAGATTGATATGATTGCAGGTGGTGCTTCGTTGGCGCCGAGACGGTGGCAGTTGGTTGCCGACATAATCGAAGCCTTGAGGAGGGCATTGTGCTTGTGCACGGCAGCCATCACATTAATAATAAATGTGATAAACTGCAGGTTGTCCTTGGCAGTCTTGCCGGGCGAGAAGAGCATGGTGCCATTGTCGGTGCCGAGGCTCCAGTTGTTATGCTTGCCCGAGCCATTGACGCCGGCAAAGGGCTTTTCGTGCAACAAGACGCGGAAGTTGTGACGGCGTGCAACTTCACCCATCAGGGTCATTATCAAGAGGTTGTGGTCGTTGGCGAGGTTGGTTTCCTCATAGATAGGAGCCAACTCAAATTGGTTGGGAGCCACCTCGTTGTGACGAGTCTTCACAGGGATGCCGAGGCGATGAGCCTCAGTCTCGAGGTCGAGCATGAATGCCTCGACACGCGAGGGGATAGCGCCGAAGTAGTGGTCCTCAAGCTGCTGATTCTTAGCACTTTCGTGACCGATAAGTGTGCGTCCGGTGAGCACCAAGTCGGGGCGAGCCGAGAAGAGGGCTTCGTCAACGAGGAAGTACTCTTGCTCCCAACCGAGATACGACTTGACGTGCTTTACCTCGGGGTCAAACCAGCGAGCCACCTTGGTGGCAGCCACATCAACGCTATTAAGTGCTCGAAGGAGAGGGGTCTTGTAGTCAAGACATTCGCCTGTGTATGAGATAAATATAGTGGGAATACAAAGAGTGCCATCGAGAATGAAGGCGGGCGAGGAGATATCCCATGCCGAGTAGCCACGAGCTTCGAAGGTGTTGCGGATACCGCCATTGGGGAAGGAGGATGCATCAGGCTCTTGCTGGACAAGCAACTTGCCGGTAAATTCCTCAACTACCCCACCCTTGCCATCGTGCTCGATGAAAGCATCATGTTTCTCGGCAGTGCCATCGGTGAGCGGATGGAACCAGTGGGTGTAGTGACGAGCGCCATTGTCGATAGCCCAGCGCTTCATGCCTTCGGCAACGCTGTCGGCAAGGGCACGGTCGATGGGTTGCTTCTCTTCAATCGCTTTGATAAGCTTGTCGTATGTGTCCTTGGGCAGGTACTCATACATGCGCTTGCGGTTGAAAACGGCTTTTGCGTAAAAATCCTCCGGACGTTCCTCCGGTGTTTTCACTGAGACGGCTTTGCGGTCGAAAGCCTCTTTTACTACTTTAAATCTCAAAGAAGTGGACATAATAATATAATGTGAAAGTAAGTAACCTTAGAAATTGCGGCGGCTCCGGAAGCATCGCTTGTGTAAGCGAAAAAGTTCCGAAGCCGTGTGTATGAAGCAGTTGTCATTTTGCACTATTAAAAAGACATCGCGTCAAAACGTTTTGCCCGACGGGAGCCGGACTTTCTACGTAAATGACGCGAAATACAACTTCTCATATACTTTGAAAAATTTCGGCACAAAGGTACGAATTTTGTAGCAACTATGCAATAAAAAAATTTTTAAAAAAATGTGGCACAAATGTTGCATATTTGAAATTATTATTGTAATTTTGCACCGTATTAGATTAAGATGGATAAATGAGAATAAAAAACTTTGTAACTAACACTATTAAAAACACCGAAAAATGAAAACGAAGAAAAATTGAACCCACGAAGTATACAAATTGTGAAAATTATTTGTAACTTTGCCCGTAACATCAGACACGCATTATGATTCAAATCAAACTGCCTGACTCAAAATCGCGTATACTACCGTTCTATCTCGCTGCAGAAGAATGGGCTACACGTCATCTGCCCGCCAACGAGTATTTTTTTGCTTGGCAAGTGTTGCCATCAGTGATATGTGGCAGACACCAGATTATGCATCGCGAGGTCGACATGGAGTATTGCCGCCGGCAAGGGATAAAGGTGTGGCGCCGCAAGAGTGGAGGCGGCTGCGTATATGCCGATATGAACAACATCATGTTCAGTTACATCACCCCATCGTCGGGCGTGCAGACTTCCTTTGACCGCTACACCACAATGGTGAGCGATATGCTACGTTCGTTAGGGCTTGATGCCCGCTCGGGCGGTCGCAACGATGTCGAAATCTGCGGCATGAAAGTCGCCGGCAACGCCTACTATGGTGTCCCGGGGCACAGCATTGTTCATGGCACCATGCTCTACGATGCCGATTTTGCGACGATGTCGCAAGCATTGACCCCTTCACGAGCCAAATTAACGAGCAAGGGAGTGAAGTCGGTGCCGTCGCGCATCACGACGCTGAAGGCTCAAGGATTGGCGATGTCCTGTGGCGAATTTGTCGATTACGCCCTGTCGCACTTGTGCAAAGACGGAGTCGTCGAGGTGAATGACGAGCAAGTGGCTCAGATCGAAGAAATCATGCAGTCATATCTAATGGCTGATTTCTATGATGACAAGCCATGCAATGTGAGCGAAGCCACGCGTGTCGAAGGTGCCGGCGAGTTTGCCTGCGATATTGTCGTGGATAATGAAAACAAGATAGCCGGATGTCGCCTCAGCGGAGATTTCTTTTCTCTCGCCGATATCAACGAGGTTATATGCCACAATCTGGTTGGGGTCCCGGCTACACACGATGGCATTGCCAATGCGTTGTCGAGCGTTGACGTGGCAACTGTTATCCCCGGCATGAACAACTCGAGGCTCGTTGAAATTATTGTCGAATCTATTAATCAATTACATCATACCTAAAAAACTACCAACAATGAAAGAGACATGTTTGCATAGCCGCCACGTCGAGATGGGCGCATTGATGTCACCCTTTGCGGGTTACGATATGCCTATCAGTTACCGCGGCATCGAAGAAGAACATAATGCAGTACGAGGCAAGGTCGGAGTATTTGACGTCTCGCATATGGGCGAAGTGCTCATCACCGGCGAGCAAGCAACCGAGTTTGTCAACCACATTTTCACCGGCGATGTCGCTCCCATGGTCAATGGCAAGGTGATGTACGGTATGATGCTGTATGACGACGGTGGCGTAGTCGATGACTTGCTGGTCTACAAGTGCGATGCTCACACCTATTTCTTGGTGATTAATGCCTCAAATATCGACAAAGATGTTGAGTGGATTATGGCTCACACATCCGGGTATAATGTTACAGTCAATAACCTCAGCGAGGACTACGCCCAACTTGCCGTGCAAGGTCCCGAGTCTGAAGCAACTCTCAAGGCGGTGCTCGGCATTGATGCCTCAGCGTTGA
>JBJEDD010000136.1:0-2598 GCA_051871715.1 Muribaculaceae bacterium
TTGTGGGTGTGGGTGGGATTAGCGGTTGGTGAATGTGAGTTCGTTGCCGTCGTAGTCGATGAGGATGGGGTGCTCACGCGAGACCTTGCCGGCGAGGATATCCTTGGAGAGTCGGTTGAGGACGAGTCGGTGGATGGCACGCTTGACAGGACGGGCACCAAACTCGGGGTCGTAGCCCTCGTCGGCGAGGTGCGAGATGGCAGCCGGGGTGACTTGCAAGTCGATGTCGGCGGTGGCGCGGAGGGTGCGCTGTACCGAGGCTATCTGCAGACCCACAATCTTCTCGATTTCGGCGCGATTGAGGGGTGAGAACATTATTATCTCGTCGACGCGGTTGAGGAACTCGGGGCGCACCGATTGCTTGAGCATCTCGAGGACCTCGCTCTTGGTCTTGTCGATGACCTCGGCGCGGTTGGCGTCGGTCATGGAGGCGAAATTCTCGCGAATGAGCCCCGAGCCGATATTGGAGGTCATGATGATGATAGTGTTCTTGAAGTTGACACAGCGGCCCTTGTTGTCGGTGAGTCGCCCGTCGTCGAGGACCTGCAGGAGGGTGTTGAAGACATCGGGGTGAGCCTTCTCGATTTCGTCGAAGAGGACCACCGAGTAGGGTTTGCGACGGACAGCCTCGGTGAGTTGACCGCCTTCGTCATAGCCGACGTATCCCGGAGGGGCGCCTACGAGTCGCGACACGGTGTGTTTCTCCTGATACTCGCTCATATCGATACGGGTCATCATATTCTCGTCGTCGAAGAGGTAGTCGGCGAGCGCCTTGGCGAGTTCGGTCTTGCCGACGCCGGTGGTGCCGAGGAAGATGAAGGAGCCGATAGGTCGCTTGGGGTCATTGAGCCCTGCGCGGGAGCGGCGCACAGCGTCGGCGATAGCCTCGATGGCTTCGTCTTGCCCGACGACGCGGGCGTGGAGTTCGTCCTCGAGATGGAGGAGTTTGTCCTTCTCGCTCTGGACCATCTTGTTGACGGGGATGCCGGTCCAGCGAGAAACGATGTCGGCGATGTCCTCGGCATCGACTTCCTCCTTGATGAGCGCCTTGTCGCCCTGCATCCGGCGCAGTTGCTCTTGGATGTCGATGTTCTCTTGCTTCTTCTGCTGGATGCGCGAGTAGCGGATTTCGGCAACGCGTGCATAGTCGCCCTCGCGCTCGGCGCGTTCGGCTTCGAAGCCCAGCTGCTCGATGTCGACCTTGTTTTGCTGGATGCGGTTGATGAGTTCCTTCTCGGCACGCCACTTGGCGGTGTACTGCTTCTCCTCCTCGCGCATTTGGGCGATTTCCTTCTCGATTTCGGCTACCTTGTCGTTCATGCCTTCGCGCTTGATGGCTTCGCGCTCGATTTCCTTCTGAGCGATGCGACGAGTGATTTCGTCGAGAGCCTGAGGCACGGAGTCGATTTCGAGTTTGAGTTTGGCGGCAGCCTCATCAATGAGGTCGATAGCCTTGTCGGGGAGGAAGCGGTCGGTGATATATCGCTCGGAGAGTTGAACGGCAGCAACGATAGCCTCGTCGCGGATGCGCACATGGTGGTGGTTCTCGTATCGCTCCTTCAAACCACGGAGGATGGCGATGGCGCTCATCTCGTCGGGCTCGTCGACCATCACCTTCTGGAAACGACGCTCGAGCGCCTTGTCCTTCTCGAAGTATTTTTGATACTCATCGAGGGTGGTGGCACCGATGCTGCGGAGCTCGCCACGCGCCAGGGCAGGCTTGAGGATATTGGCGGCATCCATGGCGCCCTCGCCCTTGCCGGCGCCTACCAGGGTGTGGATTTCGTCGATGAAGAGGATGATCTCACCGTCGGAGCCGGTGACCTCGTTGACGATAGCCTTAAGACGCTCCTCAAATTCGCCCTTATACTTGGCGCCAGCGACCAGAGCGCCCATGTCGAGCGAGTAAATCTGCTTGGTGCGCAAGTTCTCGGGGACATCGCCGCGGACGATACGCTGTGCGAGCCCCTCAGCGATGGCAGTCTTGCCGGTGCCCGGCTCGCCGATGAGCATAGGGTTGTTCTTGGTGCGTCGGCTCAGGATTTGGAGCACACGACGTATCTCCTCATCACGACCGATGACGGGGTCGAGCTTACCGTTGCGGGCGCGCTCGTTGAGGTTTATGGCATATTTCGACAGGGCATTGTAGGAGTCCTCGGCGCTCTGAGCGGTAGCCTTGCGCCCCTTGCGCAGCTCATCGATAGCGGCACGGAGGTCGTTGCGGTTGAGCCCGGCATCCTTGAGGATAGTGGCAGCCGGCGAGTCGACCTCAAAGATAGCCATGAGAATAGCCTCGAGGGTCACATACTCATCGCCCATCGACGAGGCGATGTCTTGAGCCTTCTGCAGCACATCATTGGCGCTGCGGCTCAGGTAGGGCTCGGCGCCCGACACACGCGGCAGGCGCTGTATTTCGCGGTCGATAGCGGCAGCGATGCCGGCGGCATTGGCGCCCACTTTCTGGAAGATAAACTTAACCAAAGAATCCCCCTCGTCGATGACCGCCTTGAGCAGCGTCACCGGTTCAATGGCTTGTGCGCCGGCGCGTTGAGTGATTTCCACAGCCTTCTGCACAGCCTCTTGCGATTTGATTGTAAA
>JBJEDD010000137.1:0-10127 GCA_051871715.1 Muribaculaceae bacterium
TAAAGCCCTCAGCGACTACATAGCGCCTCAAGACGACTATATCGGTTGCTTCCTGGTCACCGTCGGCGAGCGGATACGCAAGAGTATCAGCGAGGCTGCCGACTCATATTCGCATCTGCTGAGGCAGTCGATAGCCGATAGGCTTGCCGAGGCGACGTCGGAGTGGTTACACCGGCAGGTGAGGGTCGCCCTGTGGGGCTACAGCCCGGATGAACCGCTTGATTATGAGGTTATTCGCCGAGGACAATACCGAGGTATTCGTCCGGCAGTGGGATACCCTTCGCTGCCCGACCAGCGGCTTATGCACACCCTACTCAAGTTGCTCGCACCCGATGATGTCAAGGTGCAAGCGACCGTCAATGGAGCGCTCGAGCCGGCATCGAGTGTCGCCGGCTTCTATTTCGCCTCGCCTCACGCCCGCTACTTCACCGTCAACGCCAATTTTTAAAAATTCCGTCAGTATACTGACCGATTTTTATATAAAATTCCGTCACCATACTGACCGATTTTTTTAAAAAATCCTTTTTTGTTCCAAAAAAACTCGCTAACTTTGCGACAATAAAAAAACAGCAGAAATGGGAACAATAGAGAGAAATATCAGCGCGCGGATAGTTGAGCGCATCAAGCCCGGAAGGACTGTATTGATTTTTGGCGCTCGCCGAGTAGGGAAGACTGTGCTTCTGCGACAGATTTTTGATGCCTGGGTAGGCAAAAAGTTATTGCTCAATGGCGAAGATTCGACAGTCGGAGAATTGTTGTCGAATCGCAGTGTTGCCAACTATCGCAACCTTTTTGGGTCGTATAGTTTGTTGGCGATAGATGAGGCGCAGACCATACCCGAGGTAGGGAAGGTATTGAAGTTGATAGTCGATGAGGTCCCGGGATTGGCAGTGATAGCAACCGGCTCATCGTCGTTTGACCTCAAGCAGCAAGCCGGCGAGCCTTTGGTGGGAAGAGCGACACAATTTATGCTACTGCCAATGTCGCAGACCGAAATCTCACAGATAGAGAACCCCTTTGAGACACGCAGTGCTCTCGAAACAAGACTTATATATGGCTCATATCCCGATGTGGTATTGATGAATACATATGGCGAACGGGCTGATTATCTGAGCGATATGGTGACGTCGTACCTTTTGAAGGATATCTTGGCAGTAGACGGAGTCCGCGACTCGGAAAAAATGCGTCGCTTGCTCAAGTTGATAGCGCTGCAAATCGGGTCGGAAGTGTCGGTCGATGAGTTGGCGCGAACACTGGGCATGAGTAAAAATACCATTGAGCGTTATTTGGACTTGTTGTCCAAGGTTTTTGTAATATTCCGTATGGGCAGTTATTCACGCAACATGCGCAACGAGGTAGCCAAGGGAGGCAAGTGGTATTTCTATGATGTAGGGCTAAGGAATGCCATTGTGGGCAATTTTTCACCGATTGCATCGCGCACCGATATCGGTGCTTTGTGGGAGAATTATTTGATATCCGAGCGCATCAAGTGGAGCAATAATAGCGGAGCCAAGTGTAACTATTACTTTTGGCGAACCTATGCACAAAAAGAGATAGACTTGATAGAGGAACACTTGGATGGCTCAATAGGGGCATATGAGTTCAAGTGGGGCGACAAGCACCCCAAGGCACCGCTCGCCTTCACCAAGGCATATCCCGAGGCGAGTTTCACGGTCGTATCGCGAGATAATTACCTTGACAGCTTTATTTGTGGCGGTACCGGCGAGTGCGGGAGTCGCTGATGGCGCCTGAATAGTTGAGACCGAAGGCGAAGGAATAGGAGTTGCCGTCGGCATCGCGGTAGGGTGAGATGTCGTGCGGACGGTCCTCGCAGTGGTGCTCGATTGCAGCCATGGAAGCGGGTAACTCAAATGGTAACAAGCCCGATGGTTCGCATTTGCCGAAGATAAGGTCGAGGAAGGCTTGAGTCTGAACGCTGAAGCCGATGAGTATAGCGTCGGCGAGAGGCTCAACTTCGCTCATTACCATGGGGTTGGACATTGCTACGGCAACGATTACGGGGCGACCGTTCATGCGGCGATGAGTATCAATGAGCAGGTCCAGGTCACACTCGTTTTGGCAGCGAGCCGTCTTGCCTCGATACGAGCGGTCGCAGTGAGGCTCGGTGGGGTCGCCGGCGATGCTGTGTTCGCGCGCATAGACAGCCGTATAGGGTCGATATTGCAGGGTGATAGGAATATAGCCGTTGCCACCGGCAGCGAGGTCGTCGGGGTCGTAGCCCATGCGGTAACTCTTGGGAGAGTCGATGAACACCAAGGCGACGTCAGCCTCCTCGGGAGTGTCGACAGGAGTGTAGTAGTTGCCGGCGAGGCTCTTGCTCACCGGCTCGATGTCCTTGGCAGGGTCGATGGTGCCCCAATAGGTGCGGATTGGAGGAAGATGCCGCCCCGGTACATATACCTTGATGCCCGTCTTGAGCGGAAGGGTGGCGGCGTGGTTCTTGAGCATTACCACCGACTTGAGTTGTTGTTGGTAACCGATTTGCATCCACTCGGGGCAGCCCACGATGCGAGAGGTCTCGGCGGGGTCGACATAGGGATTTTCAAACAATCCCGGGCGGAAGGAATTGAGTAAAAGACGTGCGGCAGAGCGCTCCATGCGCGAGCGCATCCATTGCTCGCCGTGCTCGCGGCAGCCCATGTGGTAAGCCTCAATGACCGGCCCCTTCTCGTTGTTGCCGCCAAACTGGTCGACGCCTGCCATCAGCGCCTTGTAGTGGCGCTCGGCAACACTCATGCGCTCCACGCCCCAGGGCTTGCCCGAGTGAGTGCCCGGGTCGATTTGGTCGCCGGTAATTATCCAGTCGGTGCACACCACGCCATCGTATCCACATTCACCACGCAGTTGGTCGGTGATGAGGGCTTTGTTGAATGAGTTGCCTACGTTTTCGTTGGTTTGGTTGTAAGATATTGTATAGTATGGCATTACGGCAGAAGCGCGTTGCGTGTTGCCGTTTAGGCGGAAAGCACCGTGGATAAAGGGGTATTTGTGGTCGGCGAAGCACCCACCGGGGTAAACGGCAAATTTGCCGTTACCGTAATGGGCATCACGTCCTCCTTCGCCCGAGCCACCCCCGGGCCAGTGCTTGACCATGCAGTTGACACTGCCGTGTCCCCAATCGCTGTCGTCGCGGTCGGAGGCTTGGAAGCCCTCGCAGTAGGCACGTGTGAGGTCGGCGACCAATTGCGGGTCGCAGCCGAAGGTGGCGTTGTATCTGTACCATCGCGGGTCGGTGCCCAAGTCGGCTTGTGGCGAGAGGGCTGTCGCCAAGCCCAAGGCGCGGTATTCTGCCGAGGCGATGTAGCCAAACTCGCGCACCAAGTCGGGGTCGAAAGTGGAAGCCAAGCCCATGAGGTTGCTCCACAGCGAGAGTTGCCCGCCGGCTCCGGGCGAGAACTCGGCATCCTCGAATGCCGAGTGGCGCGGGTCGGAGGAATTGTTGGCGGGAATGCCGTGGTTGCGCCCCTCGATGAGAGCCTGCACGTTGTTGTTCCAGCGAGCAGCCACTTCGGGGCTTTGAACTGTTGATACCAATACATGGCGCACATTGTCATCAAGGAGGAACTGCAGTTGTCCGTCGCTGAGATCGCTGGCGAGATGTCCGCTGTCGGCAAACGGCTTGCCGTCGTAGGTGTCGTCGGGCATCGGTAATTTATTTTGGCGGCTGTAGAGCATCAATCCGGCGATTTCGTCGATACTTAGACGCGCAGCGAGGTCGGCGGCACGCTCCTCGGCAGGCAGTCGCCAGTCCTCGTAGGGTAGCAGTGTGTCGCTGCCGTCGTAACTCTTGAATGCGTAGCCATCAACAATGATTATCTTGACGCCCGATGTAGGGCAGTAGCCCAATGTGGGACCATTGCTCTGATGTACAAGGATGTATCCTTCTTTTTCCTCGCGAGTGATGATGTTTGTGCTTCCCATGATGAGTTAGTTGTTTTATTTAGTCGCAAAGGTAGTATTTTGAATTAAAAATTCCAATATTTTTGCTATCTTTGCACAAAAATCCGAGTATATGAAGAGATTGACATTTACACTGATGATGGCGCTTGTCGCTGTGGCGGCAATTGCCGGCGACTTTGCCTGGGGCAATGCTACGGTATATTTTGTAATTACCGACCGCTTTAACAATGGCGATACGAGCAATGATATCAACTATGGCAGGCGCGTCGACTATGGCAGCGAGCAACTCAACGCGGCGACTTTCCATGGCGGCGACTTTGCCGGCATGCTTGCCAAGGCTCGCGAGGGCTACTTCACCGACCTGGGTGTAGATGTGGTGTGGATGACCGATGTATATGAGCAAATTCATGGCTGGATGAGTGGCAGTGGTGCCATCAACGACTTCCCCCACTATGGCTATCATGGCTATTATCCCCTCGATTTCACCCAGACCGACAAGAACTATGGCACCATCGCCGAGTTGCGCGAATTGGTTAACACCCTGCACAGCCAGGGCATCCGCGTGATGCTGGGAGCCAATCTCAACGACCCGGGATACCCCACGCTGCTCGATGCAGTGCAGTTGGGCTTTGCCGACACCGGCATGACAGCCGCCGAGGCTGTTGAGCATCGCAAGGATTGGTCGTATGATACCTTCTACGGCAACCGCCTCAATTGGAATGGCTGGTATGGACGCGATTGGTTGCGCATGCCCGATGAGGGTTGGGACGAGAGCGACCCCTTGCAAGCGACCCTCTTCGGCTTGCCCGACTTCAAGGACGAGAGCGATGGGCCGACAACGATACCGGCATTCCTGCATCGCAAGTGGGATGCCGAGGGGAATGCCAACGACCCGTGGGTCAACCCCACGGCACGTGCCCTGCGAGTTGACCACTCGTGGAGTCCCATTCAATATGTCATCGCGTGGATAGCCTCGTGGGTCGAGGAATTCGGCATCGACGGCTTCCGCTGTGATATCGTTGAGAATGTGCACCTGTGGCGCTGGCACGACCTCAATGTGGCATGCAATGCGGCGCTCAAGCGCTGGCGCGCCGCCCATCCCGACGACCCCGCCGCCGGGTGGACCGATGATTTTTATATGACCGGTGACTTTGACTGCGCAGATATAGATTACAAGCCCGACTATGCCGCTGCCGGCTTCTCGAGCATGGTCAATTTTTACTTTCCCAAGCAAGGAGACCTCGATGGTATCGTCCACACCTGGCAGGCTTACAGCGACAGTGTCGCCGCCCATCCCGATTGGCATCCCTTCAGTTACCTCAATAATTCCTATCACCGCGATGCCAATATGGAGCGCATGGAGGATTGCGCCATTGCCTTGTTGATGGCTCCCGGAGTGGCACAGGTATTCTATGGCGATGAGACGCGTCGCCCGCTGAGCGATGCTCGCTTCAATGTCGATAGCGACCAGGCATTCCGCTCGGACATGAATTGGGCAAGTGCCGACACGGCGCTCACGGCACACTTCAGCCGCCTGTGCCACATACGTCGCGCCCATCCGGCAATCGGCATGGGACGCCAGACCACCATCGATGTGCACACCTGTGTGCGCACTCTCGGTGATGATACTGTGTTAATCGCTGTGGCAGTCGAGCCGTGGCGTCGAGTGCCTGTGGCAGGCACATTTGCCGACGGCACCATAGTGACCGAGTTGTACACCGGCAGGCAATTCACCGTAGCCGACGGACACATTGCCTTGAGCGACTATCCCGCCCGCGTCGCCGTCTTCGCTCGTTAAATAAAAGGTGTCATATATATCGGCAAGTAGAGCAAGTCGTGCTCTTTGCGCAAATCCTTGGTGTAAATCAGGTACTTGTGCTTGATTCTTGCCGGATATTTCTCGCAGAATGAATCAAGCGAAGTATGAGTCTTGTATCCCGATGATTTTACCTCGATTGGACTAATTTTATCGCCATCGGAGATTAGGAAATCAATCTCATAGTTGTGCTTGCCGCTATCAGTGGGAAATGTGTAGTAATATAGGCTATGCCCTGCTGCTGTAAGCATTTGAGCTACAACGTTTTCGTATATATATCCCGTAT
Organism: Muribaculaceae bacterium; assembly: GCA_051871715.1. Classification (GTDB taxonomy): domain Bacteria; phylum Bacteroidota; class Bacteroidia; order Bacteroidales; family Muribaculaceae; genus CAG-873. The sequence goes on from JBJEDD010000137.1 coordinate 6,024, forward strand.
CTGCCGATAATTTGTCGCTGAGTAATTTGCGATAAATGATGTTGTCGGTAAAATGTCTGTCCCAGAAAGCGAGTGTTACAAATAGACCGGTGTCGCCCATAAACATCTTATATTTGTTGGGATTGACATGAAAAGCCATGCCGACACCCGGGTCATTGGCATGGTATGCGAGATTAATAACCATCGACTCGCGCATTTCCGAGATGATTTCATCTAATTTGTTGCTCGGAGTGCCATCGGAGGCAGTCCAAGTGAGGTAACGATTGGCATTGCCGGTGAGTTGCGCCGGTATCTGATGCAAAAATCTCGACGCCGTGCCGGTTGGATCGATGCGCATAAAGTCATTCTCGTACAAGTTGATGATTGCTCGCTTGGCATGGTCAACTCGCTCAAGATTGTTGGTCTCTAATAGAGCAACGACAGCTTGGGGCATTCCGCCCACAAGCATATAAAGTCGGAAGTCACGCATCAACTTGCGATTGAGGTCATCACCCAGAGCTTTCTTTTGACCGAAACAATCTCGTAGCATATTGATGGAGACATTATCTTTCAACGCCCATCGAAATTCTTCATAATCCATGGGGTACATACATATCTCGACCTCCTCGCTCGGTATGAGAATATTTTCAATATTCTTGCGTATCGAAATCAGCGAGCCGGTCTCAATGTAATCATATCTGCCGTCTTTGACGAGATGCTTTATTGCTTGGCGTGCTTTGGGTGCCAATTGCACTTCATCAAAGATTATCACTGATTTGCGAGTTTTTAACTCAATGTTGTACTCGAATTGCAACCGCATAAACAGCCGGTTGAGGTCGGAAATATCGTCAAACAATTCTTTTACTTCGCGAGAGCATGCCGAGAAGTCAATCAATATATATGACTCGTACTCGTTGCGAGCAAATTCCTCGGCAACTGTCGATTTACCTACACGTCGGGCACCTTTAATCAACAATGCAGTCTTGCCGTTATCTCTTGATTTCCACTCCAAGAGTGCATTATATATTTTGCGTTTAAAAATCATAACTTGTTAATTTACAGCGCAAAGATACGCAACTTTGAGTGAATCTCAAAATCTTTTTTGGCGAAAATGGGGGTAAATCTCAAAATGTTTGAGGTTTAGAGGTGTATTATGTTGATAATCAGCGTAGTGGAATTTTGGGGGCTAAATTGAGTTGATGTGTTGCTCCTCTTGGGCAACAAGCATCAGTCGGTCGCCGATGTGCAGCCGCGTGTTGCCGGTGGGTACGAGGTATTTGTCGCCGCGCTTCACTATGATTATCAGTGTGTTGTCGGGCAGCGAGATGTCGCGGATGAGGGTGCCGCGCTCCAGCAGAGCGCCGGTGACTTGTATCTCGCGAGTCGCAGCCGTGATTTCGTCGGGGAAGTGTATCTTGATTTCGTCCTCCTCGATCGGCTTTTTCAAGCCGAGCCATTGAGCCATACGAGTGATGGTGGTGCCCTGAACGACGAGCGAGATGATGGTGATGAAAAACACCATGTTGAAGAACAGTCGTGAGTCGCTAATCTCGGGGCAGGTAAGGACATAAGTGGCAAAAATGATGGGTACGGCACCGCGCAATCCCACCCACGACACGAAGATGCGCGAGCGCAATGAGATGCCGCGGAATGGCAGTAGCGATAGGAATACCGCTGCCGGGCGAGCAACGACTATCATAAAGAAGCCCAGGAGCAAGCCCGGCACGATGACCTGCGCGCTCGCAAGTTCGTGTGGGTTAACCAATAAGCCCAGCGACAGGAACATGGTGATTTGTACCAGCCAAGTGAAGCCACCGAAGAATGTGGTGATGGTGTGCTTCATCGCCAATCGCGAGTTGCCCACCACCAATCCGGCTACGTACACCGCCAAGTAGGAGTTGCCGCCTGCCAAGTCGGTGAGTGAGAAGGAGAAGAAGGCACAGGCTATCATCATCACCGGGTAGAGGAACTCGTTGTCGGAGTTGAGGCGGTTGATGACCTTGACAGCGAGCCAGCCGATGACCACGCCACCGATGCCACCCAGGGCTATCTGTATACCCAGAGCGCCCAATGACGACCATACCACGGCACCGGTGACCTCGGCTCCCGAGGAAATGAGTTGCACCAAGATTACTACCAACAAATATGCCATGGGGTCGTTGCTGCCGCTCTCCAACTCCAGCAGGGGCTTGAGGTTGTGCCGTAAGCCCGAGCGCGAGGTGTTGAGGATGGAAAAGACCGATGCCGAGTCGGTCGACGACATGATGGCGGCAAGGAGCAGCGAACTGAGGTACGACGGCGAGTAGGCAGGCGACAGCCATTGGAACATATAATATATAAATGTGCCCGTGAGCAGGGTGGTGAGTAACACCCCGAGGGTGGCGAGAACAAAGCCCTCGCGCCAGATGGGGCGTATCTCGCTGATTTTGGTATCCACGCCGCCCGAAAACAGAATGACACTCAGCGACACCATGCCGATGAGTTGAGCCACCTCGGCACTGTCGAAGCGGATGCCGAAGCCGTCGACCCCGGCGACCATTCCCACACCAAGGAACAACAACAATGCCGGCACACCGAAACGGCTGCCGGCTCGTCCGATTAAAACACTGAATGCCAGGAGTATGGCGCTTATGAGCATAATGTTGCTGTCGGTGATTTCCATAGGGTCGATAGGGGATTGGATTGCAATTGGTTATTGTACAACAATTGAGAAGTCCAAAAGGTTGAAAAGGTGTTAAACTATATTTTTAAGAAAGTTTAACACAAGGTCAATTGTCTTGCATCTCATAAACAGTTGTGAAAGAGCAGAAAAAGTGCTAACTTTGCGGCGCAAAAGTGGGCACGCGCCCGCCGATGTGTGGTGACGAGTGTGTCGTTGCCACTATTAATTAACCTATTTATTAACTTTTTAAATGTCAGAAGAAATTAAAACCGCCATCGAAGACTTCGATTGGGAAGCCTACGAGAAAGGCGAAACTCTCGGTGAGAAATCTCGAGAAGAACTCACCCGCACCTATGATGAGTCGCTTAACACCGTCAAGGACAAGGATGTAATTGAAGGTACCATCATCGCCCTCAACAAGCGTGAGGCTGTGGTTAACATCGGTTACAAGAGCGATGGCATCATCCCTATGAGCGAATTCCGCTACAACCCCGACATCAAGGTTGGCGACGTTGTTGAGGTATTCATTGAAAACCAAGAAGACAAGAAAGGTCAGCTGATTTTGTCACACAAGAAGGCTCGCGCATCTCGCTCATGGGATCGCATCAACGAAGCCCTCAACAACGACGAAATCATCAAGGGCTACATCAAGTGCCGCACCAAGGGTGGTATGATTGTCGATGTATTCGGCCTCGAGGCATTCCTCCCCGGCTCGCAAATTGACGTTAAGCCCATCCGCGACTACGACGTATACGTTGGCAAGACCATGGAATTCAAGGTTGTTAAGATCAACGAAGAATTCAAGAACGTGGTTATCTCGCACAAGGCTCTCATCGAGGCTGAGCTCGAGCAACAGAAGCGCGAAATCATCGCCAAGCTCGAGAAGGGTCAAGTACTCGAGGGTACCGTCAAGAACATCACCTCCTATGGCGTATTCATCGACCTCGGCGGTGTTGACGGTCTCATCCACATCACCGACCTCAGCTGGGGTCGCGTGACCAAGCCCAGCGAAGTTGTTGAACTCGACCAGAAGATCAACGTCGTTATCCTCGACTTCGACGACGAGAAGAAGCGTATCGCCCTCGGTCTCAAGCAACTCCAGCCCCATCCATGGGACGCTCTCGATGCCAACCTCAAGGTGGGTGACCACGTTAAGGGCAAGGTTGTCGTTATGGCTGACTACGGCGCATTCCTCGAAATCGCTCCCGGCGTAGAAGGTCTTATCCACGTCAGCGAGATGTCGTGGAGCCAGCACCTCCGCTCCGCTCAGGACTTCATGAAGGTAGGCGACGAGGTTGAAGCCGTTATCCTCACCCTCGACCGCGAAGAGCGCAAGATGAGCCTCGGTATCAAGCAACTCAAGAACGACCCCTGGGAGAATATCGAAGAGAAGTATCCCGTTGGTAGCCGCCACACCGCTCGCGTGCGCAACTTCACCAACTTCGGCGTATTCGTTGAAATCG
>JBJEDD010000138.1:0-10012 GCA_051871715.1 Muribaculaceae bacterium
ACCGGCGCGTAAAATGTCAATTGATTCCTTGAGGACTCCTTCTCTTGAGGTCGGGCATCTTACGATTCCTTTATCTGTGTCAAGAACCAATACATCGTTCTCATCAAATGAATTTGTAAAAGGGAAGTCCAGGGAGATACTCCAGCTGGCGATTTTCCCGGTAACCTCGCTGGTTTGCGCTATGAGAGAAAAGGGTTCCAGCGGTTCAAAAACGCTATCGCAATTTATCCAATTTGCTTTATAAATGGTAAATGGTGAATTTGAGCTTTTCAATTCAAAAGATATTCTTACTCTTCCATTTTCATTGGAAATATTTATATAGTGCATTTCAAGCCTTTCAGATCGGTCGACTATACTATCTGAAACAGTATAGGTGACAATATTTGCAGCTTTTAAGGGGAAGCTAAAAAGAAGAATTGATACAACTAAGATAGAGATTATAAAAAAGGTTCGAGTAAATTCACTTTTAGGCAGAGGATATGTGTTGATTGTCGTTGCCATATCAATTCTGTTTTAAATAGCATAGTTTCAATATTATAACGAATAAATAATCTATTTAAAGATTACTTGATTTGTAGAGCGTTTCGAAGTCGAGGAGGTATTGCTTGATGCGAATGCCGGGGGTGTAGCCACCGATGTCGTGGGCGGCGACTACGCGGTGGCAGGGGATGATGATGACGATGGGATTGGCTCCGCAAGCTGCGGCGACGGCACGGGAGGCTGTGGGGTGCCCGATGCGATGAGCCAATTTGCCATAGGAAATGGTGGCGCCGTATGGGATTTCCAACATCGCCTGCCACACTGATTGCTGAAAGGGTGTACCGGTGGGGTTGATCGGCAAGTCAAATTGTGTCAATTGTCCGGCAAAATAGCGCTCCATTTGATGTAGAGCGGCATCGAGCACCGACGATGAGCCGAATGGAGACATCTGCTTATCGACAAATGAGCAGGCGCAAATGGCGCCGTTGCCGACACTTATCTGCAAAGTGCCACAAGGCGTGGTGATTGAGCCTTGTGCCTCTATATCAGAGGAATAGGCACGCGTCGCCATAACTGAGGAAGCGATAACCGCCGGCAATGGCGTAGTCGTATATCTCGCGCCAAGTGTCGCCACCGAGGAATGCCGAGACGAGCAACAAGAGAGTGGAACGCGGCTGGTGGAAGTTGGTGACCATGCCCGAGACGACACGGTAGGTATAGCCCGGTGCGATGATGATGCGGGTGGCAGCGATAAGTTGCTCTAATTGATTGTCTTGTAGATACTTGAACAGTATATTCAAGGCAGTGGCTACATCGAGTGCCGGGTGCTCGGGGTCGTAGGGGTACCATTGGGGTACCTCGCCGGTCCAGCGCCCCGATGCGATGAGGCAGCCGATATGATAGAGGCTCTCGAGGGTGCGTACAGATGTGGTGCCAACGGCTATGATGGGTTGCTTGCCGGCAATGCCCGCAAGGCGCTCAATGACAGCGCGGTCGACAGCGATAAATTCGCTGTGCATGGGGTGCTCGCCGATGGCGTCGCTCTTGACAGGCTGGAAGGTGCCGGCACCAACATGGAGGGTGACTTCGAGTCGCTCGATGCCTCGGCTGTCGATACCGGCAAGCACACGGTCGGTGAAATGCAAGCCGGCAGTAGGCGCAGCCACCGAGCCATCAATATGGCTGTAAACGGTCTGATAATCTACCGAGTCGCTGTCCTGGGTCGAGCGATTGAGATATGGCGGAATAGGTATCTCGCCGGCGGCGGCAATCACCGATGCAAATGTGTAGTCGCCATCCCACGAGAAGTGGATGATACCCGAGGTGTCGGTGCGATTGGCTCGCAACTCGATGTCGTTGCCACCTATATTAATAATTGTCGAGAGCGCGCCTTCTTTCCAGCGCTTGGAGTTGCCCACGAGGCAATTCCAAGAGCATGAGCCGACCGATGCAAAATTTTCAGCATAGTCGGCAGGCGCTTCAGGCTCGAGACAGAAAATCTCGATTCGGGCACCTGTGGCTTTGTGGAAGCGCAGACGAGCATTGATGACGCGCGTGTTGTTGTAGACGAGGACTGCATCGGCGGGCAACAGGGCGGGCAGGTCGGTGAAGACGTGTGTAGCCGGAGCGCCACCACGCCTGTAAGCCAAGAGTTTGCACTCGTCGCGCACCGCCAGGGGATGTGAGGCGATGCGCTCTTGAGGCAGAGGATAGTCGTAATTATCGATTAGAATTTCGCGGGGATTCATGGTGCAGTAATAGAGCCATCAACGATGCCTACGAGGTATTGCCGCACATCGCTCCAGTGGTAGAACGGGAATATGTCGGTGTCTACGGCAGTGGCGATTTCGCGCTCGTTGAGCATAAATTTGACGAGGATATCGCCGGCATCGTTGCGGAAGAAAATAATTTGAAGATTTGCAGCCATAGGGCTAACCTTGAAGTCAGCCCAATAGTTGCCGAGAGTTTCGGGGTCGGTGTGGTCGGTATAGCAGCCGTCGAGGCGGAGTAGGGCGGTGAGCGGAACGATGTTGCCATCATGACCGAAGCGTAGTTTGGCACCATGTCCACCGGTAGCGATGCAACGGTCGGCATTCACCAAGATGTCGTTCACCAAGTTGCGAGCATTGGCAGTGAGGGCACCGCCGGCGGGAGCATAACTCGAGTTGCAGCCGAAGAATTGGAAATTGAACGACTGCCACAAGCCATAGAGTTCCTCGGTAGTGAAGATATCAAAGAATGATATGGGAGTCTCCATATTTTGCATATCGACAGCCACCCAGTAGAGTTGCCACATCAATTCGCCCGGGTCAACCCAAGTGGCTACATACTGCGAGTCGGCAAAGAGCGAAGTGACGAGGCGGTCGGGGCGAGTCTTATCGGTGCGGAATTTCTTCCACACTTGATAGTACGGACCGTTGTGGCTGCTGTAAATGCCGCTCTCGGGGGCGTGATAATTGAGGAAATACATATCGCGCTGACCGCTCTCGCGCGGGATCTCGAGGTAAGGGAATTTGGATTTTAGCCCCTCGATAAAAGCAAACATCGAGTGGGCACAGCGCATCACTGTAGTTGATGAGGCAGTGACAGTGGCACCCTCGGCAAATACCTCGGGAAACGCGTCAGCCATGCGCGAGGCGATGGCACGGTGTTGGCGGTTGCCGAGCGGAGTGAGTTCGCCGCCACGACCGTGTGCTTCTTCCCACACTTGCTCGAGGCGTTGCTTGACATCAAGACCCAGAGGAGTGAGGGCATTGTGGTCGGCAGCATCTTGCAGTTTCTCAAGAACGAGGCGATAATCGTCGTCGCCGATGAGGTATCGCGAGCCGTGGCGCCCGTAGTGGCTTATGTAGAATGGAGAATAACCATCGGGAGCCGGGGTGTTGAGCGAGGTGCTCACCGGATAGGCATAGTACACGCCGCCTGCCTTGCCGGGAGTGGCTGCAATCTCGTCGATAAGGCTTTGAGCCGAGAGGCTTATCACTGACGCTACGCACAGTAGCATTGAGATTGATAGTCGTATTAATGATTTTTTCATGGTAGGATTATTTGGGGTTGGTATATACTTTCATTCGGCAGTTTGGGCAGTCGAAGGCTAAGCGGAGCCGTCCGGCAGGGGCATCGAGGAAAAGAGCTCGCGGCAGGCGCTTGGCACCGGGCTCGCGCAGGCAGGCTCCGAGTTCGCGGCGCAGGCAGTAAGCAGTGGTCATCACTTCGATTTCGCCGTCAGGCACTTTTACTTCGATGGCATCATCGACTTGCACGGCGCCATGAGAGGTGTAAAACTCGCGCGCGAGGTGGTTTGCGACATTGGCTTTAAAGTCGATGTGCATTCCGGCAAAGGCATCAGCCGGCAGAGAGGAGGGTAGACGCCGAGGACGTCGGCGCTGAATGTTTCGAGCCATCTCCAAAGCCTCGATGGCGCGTCGGCGTAGGTCGGTAAGGGCAGAAGCCGGTACAAACAAGTCACCGAGGCGGTCGTCAAGTGTTAATAATTCATAAACGGTGTCGCCAAGCCGAGCCATGGTATCGCGACGGCGCTCCAATTGGGGCGAGCGAGCCACGTCGGTAAATACCTCGTCTGATGCGATGCTCGCATAGGTTCCACCGGGGATCTCCACGTCGATGGCAATTCTGCCGGCAGGGGTATGGCGCAAGGTCATTGATAAGCCAATTGTTCGATGGGCTGTATCGTGCCGTGCCATAGCCGTTTCAAAGGCTATATCGTTGTTACGGAACAACTTAGCACCTGGGTCAGTGGGTGTGTCGCTGCCTGCGAGGGTGAATATCTTGTTGCCGTCTATGCGGTTGACTCTGAAGCCATGGAAGGCGCCACGAGCGTCAAACCAGCCCAAGCCATCACCGTTGTGAAGCGTTGCAGAGGTTTTAACGACCAAAGCGTGGCGGTCGATGGCGCGCACGGTCGCCACGGGCATACCCACCCACTTGGGGGTCGCCCACGATGTGATGCCACGGCGGTCGCCGGAGCCAAGGAAATAGCGAGTGAAGCCGCGATTGAAGGCACGGCGAGGGTCGGGGTCGAAATTGAGATGCACGGTGCCCGATGAAGCGCGTCGATACTTGCCGTCGGAGGCGGCGACGATGCGGTCGAGCGCCCGGCTATATGCGGCAGTGACGTTTTTGACATAAGCCACAGGCTTGAGGCGCCCCTCAATTTTGAAAGAAGTGACACCGGCATCGGCGAGGTCGGCGAGGCTGTCGAGGCGGTTCATATCGGCGAGCGAGAGCCAGTGGCGAGTGGCAGAGCCACCATCGGGCACACTGACTGCCTTGCCCGTATCATCGGTGAGTGTGAATGGCAGACGGCATATCTGAGGGCAACACCCGCGGTTGGCGCTTCGTTGCGAGAGTACTTGTCCGGCATAGCATCCGCCGCTGTAACTAACACACAACGCACCATGGACAAAAGCCTCCAAGCGAGCCTTGCCGCCAACCACTTGTGCGGCATGGCGTATCTGCTCCAGCGAGTACTCGCGAGGCATCACAATCTGAGAGAAGCCGGCATGTGCGAGCATCTCCAATCGCTTGATATCCATGCTATTCCACTGCGTAGAGGCATGGAGGTCGATAGGCGGAATATCCATGAGCAGAATGGCGGGGTCTTGCACTATCAGAGCGTCAACTCCCGCTTCCCACAGTTGGATGATAATCCGGCGAGCCGGCTCCAACTCGTCGTCGGTGAGTATGGTGTTGAGGGTGACATACACTCGCGCATCGAAGGTGTGGGCGATATCTACCACTCGTCTAATATCTTCAATAGAGTTGCCGGCAGCGCTGCGTGCACCGAAAGCCGGGCCACCAATGTATACGGCATCAGCGCCATGTGAGATGGCTGCCAATGCGGTCTCGGCATCTCGCGCCGGCGCGAGAAGTTCAAGAGTGCGCGGTGCAAGAGCCATGGCGGCAATTATTTAATAATGTGAGCGCCTCATCGCGCGAGGCATTGATAAGCGCCGAGTAGTGGGCGTCGGAATTGACCATGATAGGTACCCCGGCATCTACAAGTCGCTGCCAGTGGCGCTCATGGGGGAAGAATCTGCCCAAGCGTTCACGCGCTTTAGTGTTAATCTCAACAATCAGCCCCGATGATATCACAACATCGATGAAATCTTCAACGAGGTCGTTGTACCAGCCTTCCTCCTCAAGTTGAGGGGCATACAACGCGCCATTTTGGACAATTTTGTCGAAATGCCCGAGGATGTCAAAGCCACCGGCGGCAATCATATCGGCTGATTGCTTGTAGAAAGTCTCGACTACATAGCGGAGGTCATTGTCAAACTCGGCAGACATATTGCGATTGAAGCGCTCAGACGGACCATCAATGTCAACGAAGTTGCCTCGTTGGGTGGGAATAAAGTGTACCGAGCCGATGGCGAAATCAAGCCCCAGGTCACGGAAATATTGAGCAGCCGGACCATGTTCGCTGCTGAGGTAATCAATCTCCATACCCATATAAATGTTGATGGGTAGGCGAGCGTTAAGTTGCTGTACTTCACTGTGATAAGTATCCACATCGGCAGTGCTCATATTGCAAGGCGAGGGGATGGCGATGGGCGAGTGAGGCGTAAAGCCGAGATGTTCAAATCCGGCTTGTACAGCAGAGTTTGCGATGGCGTGCATCGAGTCACGGCCATCGCAAAACTGTGTATGAGTGTGAAAATTGTATTTATCAGTAGAGGCAATAATGCTCAGTAAATCCATACAAATCAAGCGTTTGTAATCGTGGTATCGCCTTCGGCGAGGGATGCGCGCATGTTTGTGTCAGCCTCGACGTTCTTGAGGCGATAGTAGTCCATAATACCGAGGTTGCCGCTCTCGAAGGCGCGAGCCATAGCGCGAGGCAATTCGGCTTCGGCTTCGATAACCTTGGCGCGTGCCTCCTGAGCCTTGGCTTTCATTTCTTGTTCGAGGGCGATAGCCATAGCGCGGCGCTCCTCAGCCTTGGCTTGAGCGATATTCTTGTCGGCTTGTGCTTGGTCAATCTGCAGCACGGCACCGATGTTCTTGCCTATATCGATATCGGCGATATCGATGGAGAGAATTTCGAAGGCTGTACCGGAGTCAAGACCCTTGCTGAGCACCAACTTGGAGATAGAGTCGGGGTTCTCGAGCACTTGTTTGTGGCTTTCAGCCGAGCCGATAGAGGAGACGATGCCTTCGCCAACACGAGCAAGCACGGTGTCTTCGCCGGCGCCACCCACCAATTGGCGAATGTTGGCACGCACGGTGACGCGAGCCTTGGCGATAAGTTGGATACCATCCTTGGCAACGGCGGTTACCGGCGGGGTGTCAATCACCTTGGGGTTAACGCTCATCTGCACGGCTTGGAATACATCGCGACCGGCGAGGTCAATGGCGGTTGCCATCTTGAAACTCAGGGGAATGTTGGCTTTGGCAGCCGACACCAATGCGTGTACCACGCGCTCGGGGTTACCTCCGGCGAGGTAGTGGGCTTCGAGGTCATCACGGCTCACGTCGCTCAATCCTGCCTTGTGAGCCTCAATGAGGGCGCGTACAATCACCGATGCCGGTACCTGACGGATGCGCATAAGCACCAATTGCACCAAGGAGATGCGTACACCGCTCACGCGTGCCGATATCCACAGGAAGAACGGGCAGTAGTAAAAGAAAATGCACAGCAGTATAAACGCTACAACTGTGAAGATTGCGATTGATAGTTCCATAATATTGATTTTTAGGGATTATTAACGGTTTAATTCTGCCTCGATGGCTTGATTTACAAGGTCGCGATATGTAGTGCGAGCGCTATCCAATTGTTGCTCAAGGTCGAGGATGCGTATTGCGCCCGAGGTGTCGCCGGTGCGATAGGCGGCACGAAGGGTATTTAGTTGCTCCTCAATGCGTTGGATGCCCGCACGAGTGTCGATTGCCTTGAACATCAGTCGACGTGCCTTGTCGGATTTGAAGTCGCTGAGATTGTGATAAACGACTGATGCCGAGCCGATAGGAATAGCGAATGTGGCACCGGTGGGTGTGCCGGGAGTCTCGGCTGTGCTCACCTCATTGATGCGGTTGCGCACGGCTTGTACGTCTACGCCACTCTGTGTGAGCGATATATCATCGATACGAGCCAGTTGCACCAATTGCGGGTCGTCGGCAGGTACATTCACGCGGCTGTCATTGACAACAAATACGTATATGGTCACCTTGCCGGGAATGTGGTTGCGGTCGGTAGCCCACCAGCCGACACCGGTGGTCTCGTCGATAGCGAGCATATAGTCATCGTCGGGCGAGTTGTAGGGCATACCCACATTTTGGGGCTGCAGAAAGCCGTCTTCGTCGCGACGCGTCATGAAGATGTCGTAGCTACCGATAGAGCCCTCGCCATCGTGAGCATAATATAATGTGAGCCCATCAGAGAGGAGGAAGGGATACTCGGCATTGCCTCCTCCGGCGAGGTTGTCGCCCTCGAGGGGCTGTGGATGGTCGACAGTGCCATCGTCGAGCACGTCGGCACTCATCAGCACATAGCAGCCGGTAGTGTCGGGCACGGAGTAAATGATTTCGGTGTTATTTTGGGGTATGTAAGCCACCTCAACATCAGCCAAGCGCGCTGTGGCGCCATTGATCAAGCGCCCTGCCTCGGGCGACAAGCGGTAGTGGCGGAAAAATTCCTCGGTATCCACAACGATGGAGTCGACGACGGCAATTCGCTCGACACGTTGTATCATATTTGCCATGAGGACAATTGAAGAGCGTTGGCGCTCGACATCCTCGGGCACCGTCTTGCGATTTTTGCGCAAAATGCTCTCGTAACTGTCGTAGTGGGCGATGGCGTCTTCAAATAGATAAGCATTGGTGCAATGCTCAGCGAGGAATAGCGCGGCATCGGATACCCCGGCGGTCTCGGCGGCTTCGTAGTATTCAATTGCCTCGTCGGTGCGGTCGAGAGCCGTGAGGGTGGCGGCAAGCCAATAATTGATGGTGCCGTCGCGCGGTTTCTTCTTGTGCAGGGCGGTCAACTTGGTGAGAGCACCCTCATAATCGCCTTCACTGTAGAGGCGTCGCGCATCATCGATGGGTGCCGCTGACACCCCGATCCCGATGGCTAATATAATAATGAGTGTTAATATGCGTTTTAGTGTCATCTTTTCCTTAATTATTATGGCTCAAAGGTACAAAAAATCCGTGACATTTATTGGTATCCTATAAAAAATTAACAAACTTCGGCACTGAGCAAAAATATTTTTTTACCTTTGCAAGCAAAATTATGAAGAAAGCAGTCGCATACATACGCTCGATAATCGTGAAATTGTGGAATGTTGATGTCAATATCCCGCTGTTTCTTGCGTTATTTATCGCCTCAATCCTCGGGTTAATAGACGTGCTATATCGCGCGGTGAATATGTCGGCTACTTTTTCATTTGTTTTTATATGCTTACTTGCTGTCACCAAGACCATGCTCGTTGTGTGGCTTTTGAGTTTTTTGAAAGGGAAGAAGCATTGGCTGTGGCTTAGCGTTAAGGGCTTGACCATTATGTTTTTGGTAGTTTATGTCTTGCTTTGTCTCATTAACGGCATCAGTACGATACTTTATGGCTTCGGTATTTCGCACAAATTGTTTATAATTGCGATGGAAACCACAGCCAACGAGGTGAGTGGATTTTTACCTTCATTATGGGCTAATATCCGAGGCTTGTTAACAGCCAAAGCGTTGATTATTACCATATTGTCTATTGCGCTTGTGGCGGTGCTGATGGTACTACTCAAGAAGCGACGGCTCTTATCCCCCATATTATCCATAATGGCTATAGTCGGTGTGCTCGGTTGTGCCCGTATGATGACAAACAAGACGGCAAGTGGTGGGTACACTTTCCAGCGCAGTAGTTTTTTTATGACGGCGCGCATCGGTCTATATTGGTCACATGCCTGTGAGTCTATGAATTTTATAAGGGAGTTGCAAAGCAAGGTGATGCCGCTACCGAATGCCGACCAATTGCGTCGCACTGAGGGTTGCACAAACATAGTGCTGGTCCTTGGCGAGTCAGCGCTACGCGACCAGTGGAGCCTATATGGGTACCCGATGGAGACAACTCCATGTATATCGGCGATGGCTGACTCGCTCATCGTTTTCAATAATGCAATAGGCTCATCATGCTCAACTGCTGATAATGTTAAACATATTTTAACGTTTAAGCCGGATGACCCTAATGAAACCGAGTGGTTTCATTTTCCGAATATTATCGACTTATTCAACACAGCCGATTACTACACGTCGTGGATTTCCAACCAAGAGATTTGTGGAGACTATTCCAATTTTAGTTATGCCGTTGCTTGTCACGCCGATATTACGCAATATGTCGGTTCTGTCAATAGCGAAGATGAACATTTACTAAAATACGATGAGTGTCTATTGCCAATGTACAGTCAAATTGAATTGGATGACGACACACCGGATTTTGCCGTCATCCACCTTATTGGGTCACATACTTGGTATGCCGGAAGATTTCCATGGACATTCGCTCGTTTCACTGCCGCCGATGTCAAGGCT
>JBJEDD010000139.1:0-2563 GCA_051871715.1 Muribaculaceae bacterium
GCGGCACACGGACACGGAAATACCTCGCCCAACCCCATGGTGGGCGCCGTGGTGGTAGCCCCCGACGGGCGCATCATCGGCGAGGGTTATCACCGCTGCTGCGGACAGGCGCATGCCGAGGTGAATGCTATCGCCTCGATTGCTGATGCCGACCGTCATCTCTTGCGCGAGTCAACCATCTACGTCACCTTGGAGCCATGCTCACATTGGGGCAAGACGCCTCCATGCGCCAAGTTAATCATCGACACCGGCATTCGTCGCGTGGTGGTCGGTGCCGACGACCCTTTCAAGGAAGTCGCCGGGCGAGGCATTGCTATGCTCCGCGCCGCCGGCATCGAAGTTGTCACCGGAGTCCTCGCCGAGGAGTCGCGACGGCTCAATGCGCGCTTCATGACCGCTCACGAGCAGCAACGTCCGTGGGTAACCCTCAAATGGGCGCAATCGGCTGACGGATACATGGATAGCGACCGTCCCGCCGGGCATGCCGAGCGCTTCTCCTCCACCCTTACATCGACATTGGTGCATCGCTTGCGCTCGCTCCACGATGCCATCGCCGTAGGCTCGGGCACCGTGCTCGCCGACAATCCCCGACTCGACTGCCGCCTGTGGCACGGACGCTCGCCACGTCCCGTCATCATTGACCGACGCAAGTTATTGAACAACAGTGATATACATACCACACTACCGGCTACCATCATAAGCGAGCGCACTATCAGCGATGCCCTCAGCGCCTTGTATCAACAAGGTATTACCTCGCTATTGGTCGAGGGCGGAGCCACACTCCTCCGCGCCTTCATCACTGCCGGAGCATGGGATATCGCCCACGTGGAGACTGCCCGACGGTCGCTCGGTGACCATGGCAGATGCCCGGCGCCCGTCATCGACGCCACTCCTGTACACACACTCCAAGTCGGCGCCTCCACCATCGCCATCTACAGCAACAACCCCCTATTCATCCCCAAAAACCTATAATTTGGCTTCAATATATAAGAAAATATCCCTACCTTTGCATAATAAAAAGCATAAACAAGCAAAGATGAATATCACACCACTCGAAGTTTTGACCGAAGAAGTTTTTGGCAAAGAAGGTTGTCCTAAGCGAGATGCGATGGAAAAGCAGCTCAAGGAAGAGGTGAATGCCTACTTCGTTGGCGACGCTATTCGCAAAATGCGCCAAGCTCAAAATTTGACCCAAGAAGAATTAGGTGAACGCGTAGGTGTTCAAAAAGCCCAAATTTCAAGGTTAGAAAAAGGCAAAAGTATTATCACGCTGCCAACGATGAGTCGCATCTTCCAAGCGCTTGGTGTAGCTACTGCAACCCTTGACCTTGGAATTAGCGGCAAGGTTGAATTATGGTAATCAAGATGAATAAAAACACTCGAAATATGAAGAAATTTTACTTTTTTGCACTATCAGTATTGGTAGCCACCACAGCGACTGCCACCGAGCGCTGGGACGGCAGCGCCATCACATGGACCGAAGGAGACGGCTCTGCATCAGCACCTTATATCATCTCAACCCCCGCTCACTTGGCTTACCTCGCCGAGCAAGTAAATGCCGGCACCACATACGAGGGCGTGTACTTCCGCCTCTCCACCGACTTGGATATGGGCGCCGATGCCGAGTTGAAGTTTCCCGTAATCGGCAAGTACGACACCTACGTCGACGGCTCGACCATGCAATCGGTCGACAACTCGCTGGCTTTCATGGGTACCCTCGACGGCGACTACCACGTCATCGACAACCTCAGCGTCGAGTACATCGATGAGGAACTCGGTGGCACCGGGCTATTTGCCGTGCTGCGCTCCACCTCGACTATCAAAAATCTCACCATCGGCTCCCACTCGCACATCAAGGGCGATGTGGTTACCGGTGCCTTTGTAGGGCAGATGCTCGGCGGCGTAGTTGAGAACTGCGCCAACGAGGCTACAGTCGAGGGTGGCATGTTCACCGGCGGCTTTGTAGGCTGCATCGAGGGTGGTTGTGTCGAGCGCTGCGTCAATCGCGGCTCGGTGACCGGAGCCACCGAGGTGGGCGGCATCGTAGGTCAAGGTGCCGGCAATGGATACGTCGCCTATTGCTACAACACCGCTGCGGTGACTGCCACCGGATTTGGCGGCGCCGGCATCGGCGGCTGCCTGTACGAGGATTTCAGCATCGCCAATTGCTACAACATAGGCGCAATCTCCGGCAATTCAAGCCCTTATATGGGCTCGCCACACGCCATCGTGTCGGACCTGTATCCGAGCAACACGGTGTCTGACTGCTTGTATGTGAGCGAGTTATCCGGATATGACGACACCAACGCCACAGCCCTGAGCGTGAACGAACTCAAGGGTGCCGAAGCCTTGGCTACCCTCAACGGTGGCACCGCCAACTTCAGCGCCGACACCAAGGGTATCAACGCCGGCTTCCCCGTGCTCACTTGGGAGGTCGAAAATGCCGGAGTTGATAACATTCTGAATGACAGTCGAGTAGATTTCAGCGTAAACGGCTGCAATATCACTACCTCACAGTCTATTAGCGTGGTGGACCTCAACGGTCGCGTCATTGCCACAGGCA
>JBJEDD010000140.1:0-2560 GCA_051871715.1 Muribaculaceae bacterium
ATGTTAATTAAACTTAAATATAGTAATTTCGGGATTAGCGCCGATGCGTGCGGGCATAGCGACGGTTCCGAGCCCGAGGTTTACATATAAAAAATGTCCCGAGCCGTCGCAATGCAGTCCACCCCAAACATTGTATCTAAGCGAAGCCGGAGATATACCGGCGACTGATATCTGCATGCCGTGAGTGTGTCCGGCAAGGGTAAGGAAGATATTTGCGTCGGGATTACCGGCAATGGAGTCGACCCAATGAGAGGGGTTGTGAGTGAGAAGAATCTTGGTGCGTGAGTCAGCCACATCGGGGTAAGCAGCGGCGAGGGAGCCGTAAGTGCGGAAGGGAGGGTCGCCGATATTTTCGACACCGATGAGAGCGATGGAGTCGTTGCCACGAGCGAGCCAAGCATGGTCGTTGTTGAGCATATGCCAGCCCATATCGGCTTGAAGGCGCTGCAAGAGCGCAATATCGGCAGCCTTGGCAGAATCGGATTGCCAAGAAGAGTAGTCGCCGTAGTCGTGGTTGCCCATGATAGAGAAAACGCCGTCGGGAGCGGATAGGCGGCTGAGGACGGGGACAAAAGGCAGCAACTCGGTGGCATGGCGGTTGACGATATCGCCGGTGAAGACGATGAGGTCGGGGTGTTGTGCATTAACGCGGTCGACGACATCGGCGACGAAAGAAGTGTCGTTGCCAAAAGTGCCGCAGTGGAGGTCGGAAATCTGGGCGATGCGGTAACCGTGGAAAGCCTCGGGTACAGCCTCGGAGTGAATGTCAATATCGGTGACGGAGATGTTAAATCTGTTGAATAGAGCGCCCCACCACATTGTAGCAAATATTAACAAAGCGATGCAGAGAGCGGCGATGCCGAAGCCGCGGAGGGGACGATGAGATAGGCGAGCGAAGGCGATGCGGATCAACTCAATGATGCAATATACAACCTTGGAGGCATAAAGTGAGAGATAGGCAAAGAGTACCCACATGATGCTGATGAGGTCGGTGTCGGAGATGCTCTTCTTGGGAGCGACAGCGACCCAGAGGATGGCGATGTAGGCAAATGCAGCAACGATGGAGTGGATGATGCACCAAGAACGAGGCACCGACGAATTGCGCATGCGCCTGAAGACGAATACATCAATCAACAGGCTGATAGAGATGCAGATAATAATTGGCAGGAGGGGGAGGCGCATTATTGAGCGGAGAGTTGATTGCGGAGAGGATTGGAGTACATGACGAGCATCATGCGGCGCATATATTGACGTTCATCGGGTGTAATGTCGGGGACATCGACCTTGTCGAGTTGGTTGTCGATGTAGTGGTCAAACTCGAAGACATCGCGGTCGGTGTATTTGCGAGCGAAGCGACGAGAGCCCTCGACCTCGTCGTAGGCGATATAGTTGCAGGGGAAAATCTTGTAACCGAGGTGGATAGCCGAGTCGATGAGACGGCAAGACTCCTTGACGACTTCGTTGCGCGCCTCGCCGGGGAAGGCTTGGAGGGCGGGGTTGATGCAGGAGCCGATGTGGAAGTGGACTCTGCCCTTAAACTTGAGGATGCCGGTCTCCATGCTGAAGAGGTCGTCGCGCTGGCTTTTCTTGAAGTCGGGGTCGCGATGCTTGAGGAGGAACTCGCGAGCCTTGAGGTAATCGTTGGGGTCGTACTCGTAGGAAATGGCGACGGGAGTGAGTGCGGCGTCGAGGAGATTTTGCTTGGTGGCGTCGCCGGGAGCGAGCCCTATCATCTTGATGAGGCTTTCTTGAGTGACATCGTTAGAGTCCTTGGCACGGCCCTCGCGCTGAGCAATCCAGACCGACTCGCCACGGGAGCCGATGGCATAGTGGATATAGTCGGAGAGGTGACGGGCTGCTATGAGTGCGTCGACGAGGCGGACGTCGCGCTTGACGATGAAACTGCGGTTGAGCTTGACGAGGTCGGTAATCCAGTCGAAGATGAGGAGGTTGTTGCCGATTGCGACCTGAGTGAGCGGTTTTTTGCTGCGGATGAAGCAGAGGTTGAGGAACGAGGCATCGAGGACGATGTCGCGGTGGTTAGTGATGAATGTATAAGCCTTGCCGGGTTGGATATTTTCCAAGCCGTCGCAACTAAGCCCCGAGGTGGTGTTTGACACCAGCATCTCGAGGAAGGGACCCATCACATTATACTGGAAGTCGTCGCGAGTCTTGACAGAGAGGAGGTTTTTGCAAAATTGGTCATAGTCAACGGATGGGAGCACGTAACGTACAGCGTGCTCGAAGCCGGGTTCACGAATCAGCGAAGCGATTTTCTCGCTGAATTGGTCGTCGTCGTATGGTGCAATATCTTTGAATTTTTCGGGTATTGGTTCAGTCATTTTATCCATATTGTTCAAAAATGATGAAATTACGGGTCAAAGTTACAACAAAAACCTCAAGTAGCCAAAAGTTATTTGAATTTGTCGGAGAAATCGGCGATAGCTTGGAACAAACGACAGTGGGCGTCGGTGAGTTCGCGATGACGACGCGCCATGACACGACGAGCGATTGCGAAGAACTCGGTGAGGTTGACATTCTCGAAACCGGCGGTGCCGCC
>JBJEDD010000141.1:0-2555 GCA_051871715.1 Muribaculaceae bacterium
TTGCGCATCAGTTCTTTGTATAAATCGAGCAATTTTGTTGTGTCTTTGTCGCCATCAACAGCCGACATAGCAGTATTCACATTTCCGGCAGCGAGAATAGCGACAGACTCGGCGGTAGGTGTGTCTATGCCATTGTTGATGAGTATGCGAGCCACCTCGGCATCACTATATCGACGCACGCCCACACGTTGCACGCGCGAGTATATAGTAGGAAGAATATCCGAAGGTTTGTTGCTCGCCATTATAAATAATGTGTCTGCCGAAGGCTCCTCGACCAATTTTAGCAATTTGTTGGCAGCCGAAGCGTGCAGTCGCTCGGGAAGCCACATCAACACCACTTTGAAACGAGATTGACGAGCAGTGAGATTGAGGCGGTCGAGTAGGGCACTTGCCTCCTCAACATATATTTGTGGCTGGGCATTGTCGTTGCCGAGGCATTTGAGCCAATGACTGAAGTCCATAAAAGGCTCCTCCTCGATAAACTCCTTGAACTCATCGAAGTAGTCACCGCTCACCGTGGGCTTGCTGTTCTTCTTGACAACCGGGAATGAATAGAATGTGTCGATGTGATTGAATGACGCGTGTTGACGGCATGCTTCACACACTCCACACGCATCGCCATCGTGGCGATTGGTACAGTGTATATATGTAGTCAAGGCTCGTGCCAAGGCATATTTGCCACATCCTGCCGGACCCTCAAGCAACAAGGCGTGGGGCAGACGATTGTTGTCCACCATATCACGCAAGCGTGCTTTCACGTCTTCATGCCCCGGTATGTCCGCAAATCTCATCGCAAGGTTGTCCCTTTTTGTACCACAAAATCCTTAACGCCTTTGAACAGACGTGTGGCGAACACGAAGTCGTTGAGGGCTTGATTGTCGGAGGTATATATCTGAGACATATCACCGACCCACTCACGATATCCCTTGTTGATGAAGATGATATTCTCACCGATACCTAATACCGAATTCATATCGTGCGTGTTGATGATAGTCGTGATATTGTATTCTTTGGTGATATCGCTGAGCAATTCATCAATAACAATTGATGTCTTGGGGTCGAGACCCGAGTTGGGCTCATCGCAGAACAGATATTTGGGATTAAGGGCAATAGCACGAGCGATAGCCACACGTTTCTGCATACCGCCCGAGATTTCCGAGGGGAATTTGTTCTCAGCGCCCTTGAGATTGACACGCTCGAGACAAAACATAGCACGGTTGCGCATCTCGGCAAAAGACTGCTTGGTGAACATCTTCAGTGGGAACATTACGTTGCCCAACACAGTCTCGGAGTCGAAAAGAGCCGAGCCTTGGAATAGCATACCTATTTCCTTGCGCAAGTCCTTGATTTGACCGGCGTCCATTTTGAGCAAGTCGCGGCCATCAAAGAGTATTTCACCTTCTTCAGGGCGGTTAAGTCCTACCAACGACTTCATCAATACGGTTTTGCCGGAGCCGCTCTGACCGATAATCAGATTGGTCTTGCCGTTGTAAAAAGTAGCATTAATGCCGTGCAAGACGGTGCGGTCGTCAAATGACTTCGTTACGTTCTTAACTTCAATCATTGCAGCATCAATTTAGTGAGTAAGACGTCGAAGAAGAGAATGAAAATGGAGCTTGCAACCACGCCATTGGTGCTTGCCTTGCCCACATCGAGGGCTCCGCCCTTGACATAGTAGCCGTAGAAAGAGTTAATCGAAGTGATGATGAAGGCAAACACCAAAGATTTGATTAACCCATACCATACATACCACTCTTGGAATAGGGCTTGCAAGCCATAGACGTACTTGGAAACGGTAAAAATATCAGTGAACACGGCTACTAAATATCCACCAATCAAGGCAATAACCATTGACATGATGCCGAGAACCGGCATGAAAGCCACGAAGCCCACAATCTTAGGTAAGACTAAGTAATTAGCTGAATTTACGCCCATAATCTCCAGGGCATCAATCTGCTCGGTGACTCGCATGGTGCCTATCTCCGATGCTATATTCGAGCCTACCTTGCCGGCAAGAATAAGACAGAGAATAGAGTTGGAGAACTCCAAGAGGACAATCTCGCGAGTGGCAAGCCCGACCGTATATGCCGGGATGAGCGGCGACATAATATTGAGTTGCATCTGGATGGCACACACAGCGCCAATAAACACTGAAATCACAAGCACCAAGGGTATAGAGCCTACACCCAACTTGTATATCTCAGCGACAGTGCGACGAAAGAACTCACCCCAACGGTCGGGTAGCGAGAACACGCGGCGCACAAACATACAATAATTGCCAAAGGTGGCTAATGATGAGGATAAAATCATAACGCGTTAAAATCTGAGCAAAGGTAAGCAAAAACTTGAAATCTTCGGCAATCTTCGCTTATTTTTTGGACAAAAAAGCCACCATTGTATACAGTTCAGCCAAAAACTTATTTATTTTTTACGATAATGGGTTGAAAATTCAGCGTAAATTCGTAACTTCGCACAATCAAATAAACGAACAACCCCAAAACCGGGAGTTTGACACTTTTTTTGAAAAAATTTTTGTAAATAATTGACTTTAAATT
>JBJEDD010000142.1:0-9932 GCA_051871715.1 Muribaculaceae bacterium
TCATAGATTATGTTGTTTAAGTAGGTTGATTTAGATTAGTGAAAGCGAGAGAGCGAGGCGTGTGACCGAGCCGACGCTCAGGTCGATGCGATAAAGAGATTGATCGAGGCAGTTGTTCGCTACGGCACATGAACCATCCGGGGAGATAACTGACTCATACACAGACACTTTACCCCCCCCTTTATTTGCTGCAGGGGCACAGCCGTAATCGAGCGAACTTCAACCACTTGAGCGCTCGCAGTCAGTGAGCAGACGGCGAGCAAGCAGAAAAGCGCTTTCTTCATGCAGGTCTAGATGTTAATAGGTTGTTATTTAGTTGTTAATAGATGATAAACGCTGCATCCCATGGCACGAGGCACATGAGTAGATTGGTACAGTGGAATAGAAACCGATAATCGATAATGTGTAATTATAAATAGTCGCTTTATATTACATTGCGCTGCAAAGGTACGCATAATTCTTAAAAAACACAATATTTTGTGTTAAAAACATTGGAGTTTTTTACCTATCGGGGGTCAGATGGTGGCGGCGGCGAGGGTGAGGATGGTGATGGCGCGTGGCCGAGCGGGAGCGATGGCGCGGATGGCGTCGCTGAGGGTGGCGCCGGTGGTGATGATGTCGTCGATGATGGCGATGTGCCGCCCGGCGATGGCATCGGGGTGGGTGACGTAGAAGATGCCGGCGGCATTGGAGAGGCGCTCGGTGGCTGTGTTGCGTGCTTGGGCGCTGTGCCGGTGGGCGCCCATGGCGTGTATCACGGGGATGTCGCAAGCCTCGCCGATGGCTCGGGCGAGGATGTCGGCTTGGTTGTATCCGCGGCGCAGGCGCTTGAGGATGTGCATGGGCACTGCTTGGATGGCGTCAATGTCGCTCATAATGCCTGAGGCGGCGAGGCGCTCGCCCCAGAGGTGCCCGAGGTCGCGGATGATGTCGGGGCGGTTGTCGTACTTGCCGCGGCGTATGAGTGTGGCGGCGGGGGAGTCGTGGCGGTAGGTGAGCATGGCTCCGCAGCGGTCGATGATGCCCAGGCGAGGCAGGCGCTCGCGTAGGGGCGAGTCGGCAGAGGGTGGAAAGGCGACTGAGGCGGTGAGCGACACCAGGCAGTCGGCACATAGCAAGCCCTCGCCCGCCACCAGGGGGCGGGAGCATAACTCGCATGTTGCCGGCGCGAGTAGCGATAGTAGCGACCGCAGTCGTGTCATATTTTTTAGTCAAAAAAAAGACCCTCACCCAATAACAATATCAGGTGAGGGCTTTTTCTATTATGGAAAATCTATTAAGTGAATTACTTCACAATCACCTTGTTGACGGAGGTGCCTTGACGGGTGATGTAAACACCGGGAACGAGGTTGCCGTTGCAACGAACGCCGTTGAGGTTGAAGTATTCAACGGGAGCGTCGGCGTTGGCATCGGAGATGATGTCGTTAACACCTGCGTTGAAGCCTTCCTCGGCGATGCGATAGAGAGCGATACCGTTCATATCCTTGAAGAGGAGGATGTTGCGAGCGCACTTGCCGGCGTCGTCGGTGTATTCGTCAGTAACGACGATAGAGTGAGAGAAGCGACCTTCGCCCTTGTTGATACCGAGAGTACCGGCGGGAGCGAGCCACAGAGGAGTAGCTTCGTCGAGGAGGTCGTTGATGTCGAGCTTAACGATAGCCATGTGACCACCCATGTTGGTGTTGTCGGGGAATGCCATAGCGTAAGCGAGGTATTGCGAGCCTGCGAGGGAGAATTGGCGCATACCGTTAGGCTGGCGAGCGGGGAGGAATTGAGCCCAAGGACCGCCCACGGGGTCGGTTTCGCTGGGAGCGTCGCCGGCGTGGAGCTTGTGCGAGGTGAGCATGTCGCCGGTGGTGTCATACAATGCGGGGCATGTGGGGTGACCGTCAATCCAGAACATTGAGCCCTCGAAGGAGCCATCTTCAGTTCTAACGAACGAGCCCATAGGAGAGTAAGCCCAGTTGGTCTGACCTGCGGGATATGTGTCGTTCAACAAGATTGCATATTGGCTTGCGTCGGAGCAGTCCCAGTAGTCACAGTCGGGGTACTTCACCCACAACAGAGCGGCGAGGGCTTCCTGGTTAGGAATAGCGAGGAAGGCAGCGCCGTCTTCGTCACCAACGAGGTTACCGATAACGTCATAGTAGTCGACGCGCTTGCCGGCGGTAGGACCGTCGATTTCGTCGAGCTCGAATGCGTTAACGAGGGTGAGGGCACCTGTCTCGGTGTCAACCAGGTAGAGGTTGAAGGGGCGGGTAGCGCCGGTGGCTGTGTCGTAGAAAGTCTCTACATAGCCGCAAATCCAGAGGTGACCGAAGTCGTCGGTGCCGATAGAGTTGCAGCACAACAGACCTTCGTACTGAGCACCGTCAACGGTGAGGTTGAGGTCCTTGACAAACTTACCGGTAGCGGCGTCGAGCACTACGATGTGGCCGTTGTTGGTAAGTTCCTGGAAGGGTTGACCGCTCTCGTCGACAGCGTCAACGTATTGGGTAGAGCAAGCGATGTAAACATAGTCGCCGCAGATGGTGGCAGTGGTGGCTTTGCCGGCGTTGGCAAAGTGAGTTGACAACTCTTTCCAGTCAGCCATTGCGACACCGTTTTCGTTGTTACCGGCGCTCATCATCCACAGAGATGTGAGTTCGACACCCTCCTTCACCTCGTAGGTGGCGGGGTCTAATGCCTGTGCAGCTGCCGACAGACTCAGGGCAGCCATGGAAGCGAAAAGTAAAGTTTTCTTCATAATGAAAAAATCTAAGGTTATTATTAATGTTAGTATATTATTAATGTGTAATACTTCGTTGTTTTTCTATATAATTGTGGCTGTTATAAAACTCGCTGTAAAGTTACTCATCATTTGTCGAAAAACCGCACTTTATTAACCAAAAAAACGCTTATTGATAGTTAAAGATTGTTAATGGCAATAAAAATGTGATTACCTCAACGCAGAGATAATCACATCCCGAGGGCATAAACCGCACCCTCGATATTACCCCAATCACACTAATCAACCGTCAACGCACTGTCAATGAAAACGTAGTTACCCGGAGGGACTACAAAGACACTTAAAAAATTGTATAAGAGCATGAAGATAAAGATTAAAGGCAACCGCCACCGAGGGCGTGATATAGAGATATTACACTATTTATTTCAGAGTATTTGTCGCTGACCTGCTCGAGCCGGGCTTGTAGGAGCGACTCGCGGGCGCTGAGCACCTCAATGTATGAGCCGTTGCCGTGTTGCATCAACTTCAATGTGCTCTCGGCTGCGCTCTCGAGCGCCTCGACTTGGTCGGCATCGATTGCGAGGCGTTGGCGCGCCGCCTGCCACTGTATCAAGGCGTTATTTACCTCGGCGCCGGCGTCCAACAGCGCTTGTACGAAGGCGTTAAGCGCCTGTCGATACTGCGCACGGGCGATGAGCAGGTTGGCACGGTTGGTGCCGCGATTAAATAGCGGTTGAGTCAGCGAGCCGATGGCTTGCAGGAGCCACGCGCCGGGATTGGAGATGCCGGCGCCGCCGTTATTGGTCCACCCGGCGCTCCCACTGAGAGTCAGTCGAGGGTAGAAAGCCGCCCGCGCCTTGTTCACGTCGTAGAACGACTGCGCCAGGGTGTGCTCGGCATACTGCACATCGGGGCGGCGGCTCAGCAGTTGCGCCGGCGCGCCGGTGCGCAACTCCGAGTCAAACGACAGGTCGAAGAGGTCGCTACGCTTGATCTCGCGCGGAGCGATGCCCAGCAAGGCAGTCAGATTGTTGCAGAGTTCGTCGCGCTGTTGCAGCAGGCTTACTTCCGTGGCGCGTGCCGATGCCACCGAGGCAAGAGTCTGAGCCACCGCTGCTTCGGTGCAACGCCCGCCGCGTTTCATCGCTTCCATAGCGCGGAGGGTCTCCTCGCGCGTGGCGACGGCGAGCCGAGTCACCTCGATTTTCTTATCCAAGGCGATGAGCGAGTAGTAGCTGTCGGCAATTGAGGCGATGAGTTGAGTCTGCACACTTCGCTCATATGCTTGCGCGGCGAAGAAAGCCTCTGCCGACCCGCGTCGTTCGTTGCGCAGGTTGCCGGCGAGGTCAATCTCCCATGAGGCATCGGCACCGATGGTGTAGGTTTGTGTTGCTTTGGCGCCATCGAAACTACTTACTGAGCCTTGTGCTCCGAGTGATACCGACGGCAGAATGGCGAGCCGTGCCGCCTGCAAGGTCGCTGCCGCTTGCACCGTGCGTTGACGTGCGGTCGACAAGTCGGTATTGTTGGCGAGCCCGATTTCGATAAGTTCTTGAAGATACGCATCGGCAAAGAGTTCGCGCCACGACAGGTCGGCGATGGTGGCGGTATCCTCAGCGGTATACAGGCTGTCAATTACTCCTACCTCGGGGCGCGAGTAAGTCGAATAGGTGCCGCACGATGCCATGCCGGCACCGATAATTGTTATCGTGAAAAATTTTAAGTAATTCATATAATTAATGTCTACGAGAGGGGAATACTTTTTCCTCAATTGTTTGGAATACGATGAACAATACGGGTACCACAAATAGCAGAGCCACAGTACCCACAAGCATGCCGCCCACAGCACCCACACCCAGCGAGATATTGCCGTTGGCGCCGGCGCCGGTCGAGAATACCAGAGGCAGCAAGCCGATAATCATGGTCAGCGCGGTCATCAAGATAGGGCGCAGACGCACGCCCGCCGCCGACAGCGCTGCCTCGCGGATGCTCATACCGGCGCGACGCCGCTCCGAGGCATACTCGGTGAGTAAAATGGCTGTCTTGCTTAACAAGCCTATGAGCATGATAAGTCCGGTCTGCATATATACATTGTTCTCCACACCGAAGAACCACGAGAAGCCGAAACTGCCCATCAGTCCGAATGGTATTGACAGCATCACAGCCAAGGGTATGAACAGACTCTCGTACAGCGAGCAGAGAATAAGGTAGACAAAGAGCACACATATGATAAATATGGTGACGATTGATGTGCCCGACGACTCCTCCTCTCGCGAGATGCCGCCAAATTCATACCCGTACCCGGTGGGCAGGGTCTTTGCCGCCACTTCTTTCACTGCATTAATGGCGTCGCCTGTGCTGTATCCGGGTGCTGTGGAGGCGTTTACGCTGATTGACCCGAAGAGGTTGAAGCGCGACAAGATTTCGGGTCCATAATCCTTGCTCAAGGTGACGAATTGCCCGATAGGAGCCATATCGCCGGTAGAGGTGCGCACCGACATCTTGTTGAGCGCGTCGGTATCCAAGCGCTGTTCGGGGCGCGCTTGCAATATCACGCGATAAATCTTGGAGAAGCGGTTGATATTGGACACATAGTTGCCGCCCACATAGCAGGAGATGACATCAAGCACATCCGACGGCGACACCCCGGCGCGGTGGCATCGAGCCGCATCCACCTCCACCAGGTATTGTGGGAAGCGGGTGTCGAAAGTAGTTACCGCGCTCTGTATTTCGGGACGCTCGCCCAGCGCCGCCACAAACTCGCGTGTGTGCCCGAAGAGGGTCTCGATGTCGCCGCCCTTGCGGTCTTGGATATACAATTCCAAGCCGTTGCTCATGCCGTAGCCCATAATCATAGGTGGCGCGAAAGCAAATATTTGTGCATTCTTGATATCGGCGGTACGGGCGAAAATCTGCCCGATGACGGCATCCTTGCTGTCGCTGTCGTCGGGGCGTTCCTCCCATGGCTTGAGGCGCACGATGAATGTGCTGGCAGCGCTACTCTCGCCGCCGCCCATCATGTTGTAGCCACACACTGTGGCATATAGTTGGATTTGCTCGATGCCGGCGAGGCGGCGCTCCACGCTATCCATAATTTGGCGAGTCTCAGCCATAGTGCTGCCGGGCGAAGCGGTGACAGACACAAACACCGTGCCGGTATCTTCGTCGGGAATGAGTCCGGTCTTGGTGGTTTTGATGAGCACCAGCAATAGTGCCACGGCGCCTACGAGAGCCACGGCTACCACCCACTTGCGGCTGAAGAACCATGCTACGGCGCCCTTGTACTTGTTGACGATGCGGCTGAACGAGGCATCAAATGCCACGTGGAAGCGTGTGGAGAAACTGGGTTTGCCGCCCGAGGTGTCGTGTGGCGTCATAATCAGTGCGCATAGCGCCGGAGACAGTGTCAGCGCGTTCACCGCCGAGATTGCCACTGCTACAGCCATCGTCAAGCCGAATTGCGTGTAGAATGTGCCGGTAGTGCCACCCATAAAACTCACGGGGATAAACACAGCCATAAATACCAGCGTGGTGGTGATGATTGCCGATGTGATGCCTCCCATGGCATCAGTGGTAGCCTTATATACCGATGTGTAGCCCTCATCGAGTTTGGCTTGCACCGCCTCTACCACCACGATAGCATCGTCTACAACCGTGCCGATGACCAGCACCAAGGCAAAGAGCGTGAGCAGGTTGATACTGAATCCCGCAACATAGAGGAATGCAAAGGTGCCCACCAACGACACTATGATGCCCACCAAGGGTATAAATGTCGACCGCATACTCTGCAGGAAGAAGTATACTACAATGATTACCAGCAAGATAGCCTCCAACAGCGTCTTGATTACATTGTGGATCGACTCGTCGAGGAAGTCCTTGGTGCTCATCATATCCTCGAGCACCATACCTGTCGGCAAATCATCGCGGATTTCATCGCACAATTTGTCAATTTCGTTGATGATTTTGTTGGCATTCGACCCCGCGGTCTGCATTACCATACATGTCGAGCCGGGATTGCCACTCACTCCGCTATAGAAGTTGTAGTTCTGCGTGCCCAGTTCGATATCGGCTACATCGCGCAAGCGCAGCACGTTGCCATCGGGCAGCGAGCGTATCACCATCGCGCCGAAGTCCTCCTCCTTCTCATATCTGCCGCGGTATTTGAGTGTGTACTGGAATGTATTCTCCGAGTCTTGCCCCAGGGTGCCCGTCGAAGCCTCGATATTCTGCTCGCCCAGGACAGCGACGATGTCGGCAGGCACCAACCCATATTGGGTCATGCGGTCGGGCTTGAGCCATATGCGCATAGCGTAGTCGGCGCCCATCACCATTACCTCGCCCACGCCCGAAATGCGCTGGATGCGCGGCACAATGTTGATTTTCAGGTAGTTACTTAGGAATTTTTGGTCATATCGCCCGTCGGGACTGTAGAGGCTGATGATTTTCAATTGGCTCGATTGGCGCTTCTCGGCGGTCACACCTATCTTGGTTACTTCTTGGGGTAGGGTGCCCTGTGCCTTGGTGACTCGATTTTGCACATTGATGGCTGCCATATCGGGGTCGGTGCCTTGGTTGAAATATACCGTAATGGTTGCCGCACCGGTGTTGGATGCCGATGAGGTCATGTACGACATATTCTCCACGCCGTTGATGGCTTCTTCCAAGGGCACGATTACCGCTTTCTGCACCGTCTCGGCGCTTGCGCCCATATAGGTTGCCGACACATGTATCGTGGGCGGCGCGATGTCGGGATATTGCTCGATGGGTAGGTGAGTCAGTCCGATAATTCCCAACATCAATATCAGCGCCGATATACACCCCGCAAGGATAGGGCGGTCAATGAATAATTTGGCTTTCATAGACACATTATATTATTAGTTGACCCATGTGCCTTCGCGCACCATGCCGGCGCCTTTGGCGATAATCACATCACCGGCTTGCAGTCCGGCAGTCACTATATATTCCTTGCCGTTGTTGGCGGGTAGTACCTTGATGGCGGTCGATGTGGCTATGCCATCGACGACCTTGTACACGAAAATCTTCTCTTGCAACTCGTAGGTGGCTTCCTGTGGTATGACTATGCAACCGTCTATTTGCGTGGGCAGCAATATATTGGCGCTACCGCCACTGCGCAGCAGTCCCTCGGGGTTGGCAAAGCGGGCGCGGACGCTCACCGCGCCGGTGCTGCTGTCCACCACACCGCTCACCGCATCGATGACGCCACGGCGGTTGTAGCGTTGCCCGTTGCTCAGCGTCAGTTCCACCTCGCTGCCTATCAGTGTCGTCGACATATCTATCACTTGACTCTCGGTGAGCGAGAAGTAGGCATACATATATTCATTGGCTACCACGCTCACCAACGGCTCGCTCATTGTGGGGGATACCAATGTCCCCACGCGGATGCTGCTCATGCCTGCGGTGCCGTTGACCGGGCTTTTTATCTCGGTGTACGACAGATTGTTACGCGCGTCGACTACAGCCGCTTGTGCGCTTGCCGTCTCGGCGCGACGCTGTGCCAGCGTGTTGAGCGAGGTGTGCAGTTCATACTCCGAGATGACACCCTCGTCATAGAGACTGCGGTTGCTCTCTGCCGTCAGTTCTGCCGTAGCCTCGGCGGCTTGGGCGTTTTGCAAGTTGGCTTCAGCGGTCTCCACTGCTGCTCGGTAGGGCACTTGGTCGATTACAAAGAGCACCTGACCGGCATGTACCGTGCCACCCTCGTGCACGTTCACCTGTGAGATTAGCCCCGATACTTGTGGGCGTATCTCTACATCTTGTTCGCTGCGTATGCTCGCCGGATAGTCGGCATACAGGGTGCGTGACCCTTCGCTCACTTCCATTGTCTCGTATTCACCAACTGCCGGTGCCGCTGTGGGTGCTTTGTTGCAGCCCGTTGCTACCGCCAATATCATTGCCGGCAGCATCATTTTTCTCATTTTTTTCATATTTGCGTATTTTTTTGCCGCAAAATTATGGCTTATCACCGACTCGAGGTCCAATTCTTTGTAGACACTATTTGCCATTTCCGAAACTATTAAGATTATATAACACACTATATCTCAAATCGAAACATTCTCTGCCTTTTTCGAACCAACGCATTGCAGTTACGCGCTTTATCACTACCTTTGCCTCGAATATATCGACTATGCTCATGACTTTTCAAGAATTTGCCGACACCCACCCCGACTCATATGTAGTCGAGTCAGGGTTTCTCTTTTGGAAAATCAGCGGCTCCGTGCCAGAGCCGTGCTCTATTGCCTTCCCTCCTCACATCATAGTCCATGTGGTGATATGGGCAGGCGAGTTATCCCTCCGCTCGGGCGGTTGCGAATACCGCCTTGTCGCCGGTACCTATGCCAATTTTCTCCATGGCGCCTCAATCGACATCCTTGCCGCTTCGCCCGATGCTCGCGGCTACTTTACTGCCTCCTCCGATGGCTATACGCGCAGTCTCCTCAATCACAACCCTCCTATGCCCCTGTCCTTCGTCCTACGGGTCCAGCAACACCCCGTCGCCATCATGCCGCCCGAGGTCATCGCCACATATCGACGTCGCCTTGCCGATATGGAGGGCATTTGCCTCAATATCGACCATTCTTTCCGCGATGATATGCTTCGCTGCGCCCAGCGTATGTTCTTGATGGATATTGCCGACTCGCACATCCGACTCTGCGAGGATAGCGCTCCCCTCAACTCTCGCCCCGACCGTCGTCGCGACCTTTTCATCGCGTTCATCAAACTCGTGTCCACACATGCCGACGTGCGACATTCCGTCGATTTCTTCGCCTCGCAGTTGTGTGTCACGCCCCAGTATCTCAACCGTATATCTCGCGCTTGCTCCGGTAAGACCGTTCACGACTGGATTTGCTTCTACATTGTCGGCAAAATTGAGCGACGCCTCGAGTACACCGACGACACCTTACAGCAAATAGCCGCCGACCTCCATTTCCCCGACCAAGCCGCACTAGCCAAGTTTTTCAAACGTCACGCCGGTTCTACTCTCTCTGATTTCCGCCGAAATGGCTCAAATGGATAATCCGCGTAAAAGTTTGTTAAAAATGCGTAATTTCTTTTGCGTATTCCGCTTTTTGTTCTTATCTTTGAACCGTCTTAATAGCGATTATTGACTTCTTGGCGTAAAACCCTATATTTTGACAATTAATTAACTCTTATAAAAACAACTTAATTTATTAACCTAAAAATC
>JBJEDD010000143.1:0-9900 GCA_051871715.1 Muribaculaceae bacterium
TCAAGCGCCGGATTTACATACAAAGCCGCTACAGTGTCGTTGAGTACTGCATCAAAGTTATTGGCAAGGCTGATATCGCGTACAACATTGCGAATTGAGTCGTTGAGTCGTTCTGATTGCGACTGGCTGTATTGAAGCAATTGCATTTGACGGGTATTATACCACTGCTGTACTTCTTGCTCGCTACGGCTATACGCATTCACGTCTGCCTCAAAACTCTGCTGCGACAGGTATATGTTATTGTCTCTCTTCTGCTGAATGTTTTGAGCCTTCCTTTGCAACTCGTTTTGCTTGGCTTGCGCTTGGTTTCCAAATTCAAGATCAAGACGTTGCAACTCATCGTTGATTTCACGTGCAAGGGTGTAGTTCTCAAACACTCGTGCCAAATTTACATAGCGAGTGTTAGTTGTCGTTTCATCGCCGGGGACCACGGCGGCATTCGCTGTATCGTCGCTCTTGGAACAACTGCCCATCGTCAGGGCACTTACCGCCATGACGGCGGCGACGGCGAGTTTCAGTTTTTTCATAGTGAACGGTTGATGGTTCTTATTTCGTTATTTTTGTTAATTTCTTGTCTCACGTTTCCACCCGCTTTTCGGCGTTTTTCCTCCGAATTTGGGCTTCTTTTCGCAAAATCTCTGCAAATTTACTCAACATTGCCTAATTTTTCGCATTTTCTCGATTTTATTTTGTAACTTAGGGGGTCGAAATAAAGTTATTTAACATTAAGGACATTTCATTAAATCTTGTTAACCCGATTTTACTAACTTTTCACATAATACTAAAACCCTGAAGAGATATGACAATCAAAGATCTCAAGCCCGCATTGGTATTTGACATTTTCCATCAAATCACTCAAGTACCCCGCCCCTCCAAGAAGGAAGGCAAAATCCGTCAATTCTTGTTGGACTTCGCCGCCGCCCATGGCATCGCTTCGAAGACCGACCCAATAGGCAACGTGGTGATGACAAAGCCCGCAACCCCCGGACACGAAGGCGCTCCCACCATCATCCTCCAAGCCCACATGGATATGGTGTGCGAGTCCAACGACAAGTCCTTTGACTTCGAAAACAACCCCATTACAACCATCGTCGATGGCGAATGGCTCCGCGCCGACGGCACCACCCTCGGCGCCGACAACGGCATCGGCATGGCTGCTGCACTCGCTGTCCTGGTTGATGACACCTTGACTCACGGCCCCGTGGAATGTCTCTTCACCGTCGATGAGGAGACCGGTCTCACCGGCGCCAACAACCTCGGCGAAGGTATGATTTCCGGCACCATGCTCCTCAACCTCGACTCTG
This sequence comes from Muribaculaceae bacterium, assembly GCA_051871715.1. Classification (GTDB taxonomy): domain Bacteria; phylum Bacteroidota; class Bacteroidia; order Bacteroidales; family Muribaculaceae; genus CAG-873. The sequence continues at coordinate 1,305 of JBJEDD010000143.1, forward strand.
AGGACGATGCCGAGATATTTGTAGGCTGCGCCGGCGGCGTCGACACCACCTGCGAGTTCCACTACGAGCGCTCTATGGCTCCCACCGACTTCCACTACTTCAAGATGGACATCGCCAAGGGCCTCGGCGGTCACTCGGGCGGCGACATCCACCTCGGTCGCGCCAACGCCAACAAGTTGCTCGCTCGCTTCCTGTGGTCGGTTGCCAAGAAGTATGAGTTCTCGCTCTGCGAAATCGATGGCGGCAACCTCCGCAACGCTATCCCGCGTGCCGCTCACGCCGTATTCGGCGTGCACGTCTCCAACAAGGAGGACGTCGTTGCCGCTTTCAACCAATATGTGGCTGAGGTGAAGGACGAATATGCCGACATTGAGCCTACTATCGAACTCACCATCGGCACTGTCGACCGCCCCGAATTTGCAGTTGACGCTGCCACCTCGATGCACCTGCTCCAAGCCCTCTACAGTGCTCCTCACGGCGTTGTTTCCATGAGCCGCGACCTCGAGGGACTCGTCGAGACTTCTACCAACCTCGCCTCTGTGAAGATGAAAGAGGGCAATATCATCTTGGTCACAACCTCGCAGCGCTCTTCGGTTGAGTCGCGCAAGTGGGATATCGCCCACCAAGTCGAGGCTGTATTCGAACTCGCCGGCGCCACCGTCACCCACGGCGACGGCTATCCCGGCTGGAAACCCAACCTCAACTCCACCATCATGAAGATTGCCTCGGATGCCTACGAGGAACTCTACGGCATCAAGCCCGCTATCAAGGCTATCCACGCCGGATTGGAGTGCGGTCTCTTCAAACAAGTAATGCCTCAACTCGATATGGTATCCTTCGGTCCCACACTGCAAGGCGTGCACTCGCCCAGCGAGCGCATGCACATCCCCGCTGTTGAACGCTTCTGGGGTCAAATCCGTCGCACCTTGGAGAAAGTCGCCGAACTCAAGAAATAACACCCTTACAAACGACCGCCGTGCAGCCGATTGCCACGGCGGTCGTTTGTTTTCTAATCCATGAGAAGCCTCCGTCGCATACCCGCCATAGCATTTGTCCTCGCTGTCGTCGCCGCGTGTCTGTTGCGCGCACCCTCGGTGGTGGCTCAACTGTTGCTCACTCCCCCACCCGACTCGGTGAGCTACGTTGACCCCGACCGCGAATTCTTTGTCATCGGTGAGGACACGGTGCGCCTGCGCTTCTCCATTCCCGCCGAGAATGAACGCCGCGGACCTCTCACCGAGCAAGACTACGAGGAGTTCGCCGCCGAATTGGGCGTGGAGGTCGCAGCCGTGAAGGCTGTCGTGGATATCGAGACCGGACGCACCCGCCAAGGCTTCTGGACCGAGGGCAAGCCGGTCATCAACTTTGACCTCGCTGTCTTCCGCCAAATGGCAGCGCGTCACAAAATCAACTTATCGAAGTACACCTCCACACATGCCGTGGTATTCAACCGCCCGAATATCTCGCGCTACGGCTCGCAACAGGCAGCCGTACAGGCTCGTCTCGATGCTGCGATGACCATCGACTCGGTATCTGCCATCGAAGGCACGTTCTGGGGTATGTTCCAAATCGGTGGCTTCAATTGGCGCCAATGCGGCACCGAGTCGGCTCAAGAATTTGTAAAACTGATGTCGCGCTCCGAGCGCGACCAATTGGAACTCTTCGGAGAGTTCATCACCCGCAGCGGCTTGCTGCCGGCGCTCAAGGCTAAGAATTGGAGCGCCTTTGCCCGCGGATACAATGGTCCGAGTTACGCCGCACGCAACTATCACACTCGCCTCGCTCGCGCCTACGAGCGGCACAAGAAGAAATAACCTCAAGTAAGTATTAACTGCGGCTCCACAGCCTCCGAGTCGGCATCGGCAAGTGCAAACGCCATTAATGCTGCCAATCGCGGCTGACGCGGCAAAACCGTTACGCCCTCGCGAGCCTCATCACCTATATATATTACACGCCCGGCGGTGATACCACCGGCGACTGTCACAACAGCCACATCAATATGCTCGCCTCGCGAGGCAATATCGGCAAGTATCGCCTCGGCTCCCAGCGCCTTGGGATAGAAGCGAGCGCCACAACCCGTGCAGGGGTCTGCCTCGGCGATGGTCAACACTCGGCAGCCGGCATCGCGGAACACCTCGACCATAGCACGAGCCACCTCGACAGGCAAATCAACAAGCGCCACTGTCTGAGGCTTGTATCGGAGGGCTGCCCGTCCACGTTGAGGCACGGCTCGCGTCACTCGGCGCTCGCGCTGATAGTCCTCCATGCGTTTTTCCAAGTAATTATCAGCCATTGAAACTCTTGATTGCTCCTATAAAACGATAACCATAACGACGCGCCTTGACCTTTCCGACACCGGTGACCTCGAGGAATTGGTCGATTGTCTTGGGGCGCTTGCGCGACATATCGAGCAAGGTGGCGTCGCCAAAAATCATATATGCCGGGATACTCTCCTCGCCGGCGATGGCTCGACGGATGCCCTTGAGGTACTCAAAGAGAGCCATATCCGGCTCAATGACTCCGGGTAACTCAGGCGCTTTCTCCTTGGTGCGACGTTCCGTGGGTCGATACTCGGGCAAGAGGACTTTTTCCTCGCCTCGCACCACGCGCATGCCATATGGGGTAACCGAGAGAAGTCCGCCATCGGCAATTGAGACATCAAGGATACCTAATTGCACCATCTGCTGGATATAATAGCGCCATGCATCGGCTGGTACATCACGCCCGGCGCCATAGGTCTTGATGCGGTCGTAACCCTTGTTGCGCAACTCGGCACGGGCACTGCCGCGGAGTATGTCTATGAGCATGAGTTGACCTATCTTGCTGTCGGTGCGCAACACAGCGCTGATAGCCTTCTGGGCAAGGATAGTGGCATCAAAGCGCGTCGGTGGATTGAGGCACACATCGCAGTTGCCGCAGTCGGTGCGCATCTCCTCACCGAAGTAACTGAGGAGGACGCGGCGGCGGCACACCCCAGCCTCGGCATATTGCTTCATGCGCTCGAGTTTCTCGGTAGCGACAAGCACTCGCCCGCTCTCCTCGACAAACTTGCGACGCATGATAAGGTCCTGGAGGGAGTAAAAGAGGATGGTCTCGGCAGGTAAGCCATCACGACCGGCGCGTCCTATTTCCTGGTAGAAATTCTCGATGGAGCCGGGGAGGTTGTTGTGGACAATCCAGCGGATATTGCTCTTGTCAATGCCCATACCGAAGGCGATGGTAGCACACACCACCTGCACATCGCCGTTGGAGAAGGCTTGGCGAGCCTTTACGCGGTCGGCATGTGGCATACCGGCATGGTAGAGGGCTACGCGATGTCCGCGACGCAGGAGTTCGGCAAAAACTTTCTCGGCGCCGGCTCGCGAGAGGGTGTAGACGATGCCGGTGTCGTTGGGGTAGCGACGGATGAGACGCTCGATGGTGCCGATACGGCGGCGAGCATCGGCACCTTGCTCCACCATCAGCGACAGATTGGGACGGTTGAACGAGCCGAGCCACACCATGGGGTCGTGCAAGCCCAGTTGGGTGAGGATATCGCTGCGAGTGTCGCGGTCGGCAGTGGCGGTGAGAGCCATCACGGGCACATCGGCAAAGCGCTCGCGGATGCCGGCAAGTTGAGTGTATACAGGACGGAAGTCGTGGCCCCACTGCGAGATACAGTGAGCCTCGTCAATGGCAAAGAGGCATATGGTCACTCGATTGACCCACACATCGATGTCACTGAGCAGTCGCTCGGGCGACACATAGAGTATCTTGATTTTGCCTCGGATGGCAGCCTCGGCGGCTTGACGATTGTCCATCTCGGACCTGCCCGAGTGGATAGCAGCCGCCGGGATACCATTGGCGATAAGTGCCTGCACTTGATCTTCCATTAAGGCGATGAGTGGCGAGATGACGACCGCACAGCCCTCGAGGAGGAGAGCCGGCATTTGATAGCACATCGACTTGCCACCTCCGGTGGGCATAATCACCAAGACGTCGCGCCCGGCAGCCACGGCAGAGATAACCTCCCATTGCCCGGGACGGAAAGAGCGGTAGCCATAGAATGACTGCAAAAGTTGCAGCGCTCGCTGTTTGATATCGGATTGTTCCATGACACAAAGTTACAAAAAAGCCCCGTAGTACACAAAAAAAGCGCCACGGCTGTGCGAGCCGAGGCGCTTTTTATGTATAATCAGTAATTATCGCTTACTTGAGAGTGCAAGAGTAGGGATAAGTGCTGAGGTCGAGTGTAACGGTGTAAGTACCGGCAGCGGGAACGGGGATGTTAGCGCCATTGAACTCGAGAGCGTCGGTGGGACCACCGAGGTTGATATCCCAAGCGTCGTTGCAACGGAACTTGTACTCACCTTCGCCTAAGGTAACGGTACCTGTCCAAACGAGGAAGTCTGCGGAGGGAGTGAGAGCAGTCGAAGCATCCCAGCCATTGGGGGTAGCGTCACCGATAATACCGACAGTGGTGATGGGGGTGAGAGCGTAGCTGAGGCTTGCGATGTTCACGGTGCAATAGTAGAGGCCGTCGGCACCGGCGTTGAGGTTACCTGCGCCACCATCGGTCGAGAGTTTACCCTCTTCCTCTCCGAGACCATAGTTGATATGGCTCCAGTCGGGAGCGCTGGTGAACTTGAACTCGCCGTTGAGGTGAGCGAAGCCGAAGTAGTTGCTGTAGTCGTTGGTCACGAGGATCTGCGAAGCAGTCTGAGTCCAGCTGTTGCTACCGCCGGGAGTGTAGAGGCACTCAATAGCGAGGTCGAACGAGTAGGTAAGGTCCTCCATGTTGATGGTGAGGAGGTAGGGACCTGCAACGTTGAGGCAACCGGCATTGGGCTCTGCGTCGGCAGTCTGAGCGACGAGGACACCTGCAAGGGATTCGTCACCGTTAACTTCAACACCATATTGAGCGTTGGGAGCGCTTACCCAGTCACCGGTGAGGACGGTAGATTCGGGAAGAATCTTCCACCACCAACCTTCGTAAACGTCGAACTTAGCGGAGAATACGGGGTCGTCGTAGGGGCTGAGATCGGAATGGTTGAGCTTGATAGCCTGAGAAACAGTCCAATCGCAAGCGGTACCAACGAGGTAGTAGTTATCCTCGATAACGAGGGTCGAGGGATAAGGAGTAACGTTCATGGTGAAGGGACCGTAAACGTTGTCCTCGCCGCCGATGCGAGCGCGCTGAGCGCCGTTAGCGCCGTTAGAAACGGTGTAGAGGGCATAGCGGAACTGAACGTCCTTAGCCTTGGGGCCCTTGGAAACGTTAGCGTAGTAAGCCTCCTGGAGGTCGGCGGGAGAAATCACGATGCTGTAAGAAGTGCCTTCCTCGTTGTTTTGACGGATGGTAGAGGCAATTTCGACAGCCTTAGCGAAGCCGTTGTTGGACATTTCGACCACTGCGGCATAGTCATAGTAATCGCCGAGGTTGGGAGCGGCAATGGTAGCGAGGGCGATAGACTCGCCGGCTTCATTGAGGGCAGCCAAGTCATAGGTAGGAGCGTCGATAGTGCTTTCGAGGCTAACCTGTGCGGCGTCTAAGATAGAGCCTTGCTCGTTGGTCTGGGGCTGGGGGTTGGGTTCTTCGTAGTTATCGCAAGCTACAAATGCAACGCTCAAGAGAGCCGACAGACCGTAAATTGCATATTTTTTCATTGATTGCATCTATTTATTGTTTAACAAATGCCACAGTCTCGGTATTGGTGTCGACAGTCATAGCGATGGTAGCATCAGCGTCGAGAGCGAACTGCCAGCTACCCTTACCGGCAACATAGGGACCGGTGAATGTGCCGTCGGCAGCGAAAGAGCAAGCAACAGCGCTGTCTTCAACTTGAATGCCGAGGGAGTTAGCTTCCCAGCCTTCGAGGGCAGTGTAGAAGCGGAAGGTAGCGTCACCTGCAGCGGCAGCGAAAGCGCCGGTGTAGATACCGGATTCGCTGTTGTCGGCGAGGCGGTAGGGAGCGTAAGCCTCCTCATTTGCAGCGGAGGGTTCGGTCCAGCCTGAGATGGTGCCAACGCAGTAGATATAAGAGGAGACAGTCACCACGTGGCTACCTGCGAGGATAGTCACCTTGATGTTGTCCTTGTCGCTCATATCGACGGTGATGGTCATCTCGCCACCTTGCCAAGCGGGGAAGTTGAATGAACCCTTACCTGCAACGGCGGTGCCTTCGAACTTACCATCGACGAATTCGAAGTCGATGGGGTTGTCATCAACTTGCGAGCCGATAGAGTTGGCGTCCCAACCGGTGAGAGCGGTGTAGAAGCGGAACATAGCGGAGCCGGCGGGGATATCGAATACGCCCGAGTAAACCTTGGAACCGATAGCAGAAGCGGGCTCGAAGAGGCGCCAGTCGGCGTAGTGAGCGGCGTTGCTTTCGGTAGGACCAGCCCAGCCTTCGGGTTGACCTACGAGGTAGATAAATCCGGGAGTGGGGATAGCGAAGTAACCCTTGAGGTGGTTGTAAGCAACCACGTTGGAAACGATGCGTGTGCCTTCAACGCCCTTGATTTCGCAGACGGCGCGGAAGAAGACCTTCTGAGGACCGAGGTCCTGGTAGTTATCCTCGGAGTCGAAGCCGTTGAGCTCGCAGAGGGCAGTAGCGATAGCGTCTTGCTTGAGTTGGATGCGAGCGGAGTTGGCATCGATAGCCTCGAGAGCGCGGGAGTCGGCGAAATCTTCGGTAAGAGACATTTCAGCCGAGTAGTCGGCAACTGCGGCATATCCGTAGTCGGGCTGCGAGCAAGACAGCTCGAGGACCTCACCCGCGGTAAGGTTGATGTACTGGTCAGCCATCTCGGGCTGGTTGAGTACAAAAGTGGTAGGCGACTGGAGCACGGGGTCACGATCCTCCTCACAAGAGGAGAAGCCCACAGCTACGGCTGCCATAGCCAGAATTATAGAAATCTTGTTCATACTATAATCTTAAATGAAAGTTGTATTAATAACCGGGGTTCTGGTGATAGCCGTTGCGAGCGCAAACAGAAGCGGGCAGCGGGAAGAGGTTGAAGTTGGAGTCGAAGTCGACGCCTGAAGCGACATTACCCTTCCATTGCCAGGTGTAACCGGAGATCCACTTACCGTAGCGGATAAGGTCGGAGCGGCGCACAGACTCATAGTAGAGTTCGCGGCAGCGTTCGTTCTCGAGTTCCTGGAGTGTGATAACGTCGTAGGCGGGCATACCGGCACGCTCACGTACATAGTTGGTGTAGGTGAGAGCGAGGTCGTTCTGACCTTCGTGGAGAGCAGCTTCGGCAGCGGAGAGGTAGATTTCGGCGAGACGAATCATCGGGCAGTCGATACCGAGTTGGTCGGTAGGCGAGGGCGAATTTTCGCGGTCGATTTCACCATTTTCGTCAAGAGAGTAGTTGGTGAACTTGACGGGGAGGAAGCCGTTGTTGCCATAGTGCTCTTGGTCGAGGACTGTGCAGTCGATACCGAAGCCATCAGCGGCGGTACACCACAGAGCGGTACGTTGGTCGGGTGAGTAGGTATAGTCGGAATTCCACTCAAACTTCTCTACGAACTGACGACGAGCGACGATACACTTCCAACCGGAAGCGCCGGCGTTGTAGCGTTCGAGGGGGTTGAGGCGCCACTTGTCAGAGTCAACCGAGGTACCGATAAGAGCGTTGAGGAGGAAAGTACCGTTGGCATAAGACAGGAGGTTGGGTTGGTCCTGAGGGATGTTCCAGATGATCTCGTTGACAGCGTTAGCGCCACCGATAGACATTTGCTTGTTGGAGTAAGCGAAGTTCTGGTGGTAGTAGTTGCAGAGACCAGAGCCTTGGAAGCCGGGACCTTTGAGGCGGTTGATAACGGCGTTGGCGTGTTCGAGGCACTTAGCCCACTGAGCCTCGCCGGTATAAACCTCGGCATTGAGGTAGTACTTAACCAAGAGAGACTCGGCGACGTCGAGGCCGACATAACCGTAGTGAGCCTTTTGGTTGGGGTCGATAGCCTTGTATTCAGCAACGACTTCTTCGAGGCCTGCAGTCAAGCGGTTGAAGAGTTCTTCGCGACCGAGTTGAGGACCAACTTGACCCATCTCTGTGTTTTCATCGAGGTAGGGGACGTCGCCGAAGCAGTCGATAGCATACCAGTAAGCGCCGGCGCGGAGGACCTTAGCTTGGCGGATGAACTCGGCAGCCATTTCCTCGAGTTTGGCGTTACCACTGATGTTGAAGTAGCCATCGTTAACAGTTTGGATAAACTGGTTACAGAGGGCGATGTTGATGAAGAAGCGAGAGTAAGTACCCATTACAACGGTGTTATCGGCGGGGATAATACCGTATTGGAACAAGCCGTAGTCGGCGTCGTTAGGGATCCAAGAGCCTTCGTCGGTCATAGCTTCCTCGAGCAGCCAAGCGGAGCGTTGGAAAGTCGACATACCACCGTCGAAGTTCTTCACGGCAGCGTTGCCGTTAACGCCATAGGTAGCGTACTGGAGATACACGTCGGCGATGAGCGCCTGCATGTAACCTTCGGGGTCGTTTTTAAATTTGTCGGCAGTCTGCGACTTGGGGTCGGTGGGGAGGAGATCCATGTCGCCGGTACAAGAGCCGAAAGTGAGCGAAGAAGCCACAACAGCTGCCGAGAGCAATA
>JBJEDD010000144.1:0-5162 GCA_051871715.1 Muribaculaceae bacterium
AACGACCCCGAGATTACAAATCACGTGCTCTGGCCAACTGAGCTAAAGAGGCATTCTCAAGTTTCGCTCGCAATCCGAGGAGCGGGGATGTCCCCGATTGCGGATGCAAAGTTAAGCACATTTTTTTATTCCACAAAATATTTCGCACTTTTTTTCGCACTTTTTTATTTTTCCCCGCTTTTTTGTCCTTTACACATTAATTATATATAATTACCCTCGCATCTTATGTGTTAATTTCAATAAACATTTTACTATACCAAAAAAAATGTCTACCTTTGTACGGTCTTTCCACATCGAAGGGCCATGCACCGAATTAATCCATTCAATCGCATGCGAGAAACAAAACGCGCCACACTGATACTCTCAGACGGCACCCGCTACGAAGGCCGTAGCTTCGGCCACGAAGAGTCCACCTCGGGCGAAGTCGTATTCAACACCGCTATGACCGGCTACCCCGAGAGCCTCACCGACCCCTCATACGAGGGGCAAATCCTTGTCTCTACATTCCCACTGTTGGGCAACTATGGCGTCCCGCCACGTGGCGGCAGCCCAGCCCTCAGCGACCACTTCGAGAGCCTCAATATCCACCCTCGCGCCATCATCGCCCAGGACTACGCCTGGGAACACAGCCATTGGCTCGCCGACCGCACCCTCGAACAGTGGCTCAAGGAAGAACGAATTCCCGGTATTTACGACATCGACACTCGCGCCCTCACCAAGCATCTGCGCACCGTCGGGTCGATGCCGGGAAAAATTGTATTTGAAGGCGACGACCCCGACTCTATCCCATTCTACGACCCCAATACCGAGAACCTCATTGCTCGCACATCATGCCGCGAGGTTACCGAATACGGTCCCGCCGACGGCAAGCGCGTCGTGCTGGTCGACTGCGGCATCAAGCACAATATCATCCGCTGCCTCGAGGCGCGCGGCGTCCACATCATTCGCGTCCCCTGGGACTATGATTTCAACACCCTCGACTGGGATGGTCTCTTCATCTCCAATGGCCCCGGCAACCCCGACTTCGCCACCATCACCGTCGAACACATACGCGCCGCCCTCGCCCTCGGCAAGCCCATCTGCGGTATATGCATGGGCAACCAACTCCTCGCCAAGGCTGCCGGCGCCTCCACTTATAAACTCCGCTACGGACACCGCAGCCACAACCAGCCCGTGCGTCGCCTCGGCACCGACCGCTGCTACATCACCTCGCAGAACCACGGCTTCGCCGTCGACGACTCCACACTCCCCGCCGACTGGGAGCCCCTCTTCGTCAACATGAACGACGGCACCAACGAGGGCATACGCCATCGCTCCCTACCCTACTTCTCGGCTCAATTCCACCCTGAGGCTTCCAGCGGTCCTCGCGATACCGAATTCCTTTTTGATGAATTTGTCAACCTGCTCAACAAATGAACAAAGACACCAGCATAAAAAAAGCACTGCTGCTGGGCAGCGGTGCTCTCAAAATCGGCGAAGCCGGCGAATTTGACTACTCAGGCGCCCAGGCGCTCAAAGCACTCCGCGACGAGGGCATCTCCACCGTCCTCATCAACCCCAATATCGCCACGGTGCAGACCTCCGAGGGCATGGCTGACAAGATTTACTTCCTCCCCGTCACCCCCGACTTTGTCGAGCGCGTCATCGAGCGCGAGCGCCCCGACGGCATCCTCCTCGCCTTCGGCGGACAGACAGCCCTCAACTGCGGCGTCGCCCTCTATCGCAGCGGTGTCCTCGACAAATATGGCGTCAAAGTGCTCGGCACACCGGTCCAAGCGATTATCGAGACCGAGGACCGCGAACTCTTCGTCGAGAAACTCGACCAGATAGGCGTCAAAACCATACGCTCAAGCGCCGCCGAGAATGTCGCCGACGCCCTCGCCATTGCCGATGACCTCGGCTACCCGGTCATCGTCCGCGCCGCATATGCCCTCGGCGGGCTCGGCAGCGGCTTCTGCGAGAATGCCTCCGAGTTGGAGACCCTCGTCGAGAAAGCCCTCGCTTTCTCACCCCAGGTGCTCATCGAGAAGTCCCTCAAGGGCTGGAAAGAAGTCGAATATGAGGTGGTCCGCGACCGCTTTGACAACTGCATCACCGTGTGCAATATGGAGAACTTCGACCCCCTGGGTATCCACACCGGCGAGAGCATCGTGGTCGCACCCTCGCAGACCCTCAGCAACGACGACTACCACAAATTGCGCTCCCTCGCCATCAAAATCATACGCCACATAGGCATCGTGGGCGAGTGCAATGTGCAATATGCCTATGACCCCGACTCGATGGACTACCGTGTCATCGAGGTCAATGCCCGCCTCAGCCGCTCCTCGGCGCTCGCCTCCAAGGCAACCGGCTACCCGCTGGCTCTTGTTGCTGCCAAACTCGGATTGGGCTACGGGCTCTTTGACCTCAAGAACAATGTCACCCAATCCACCTCGGCATTCTTCGAGCCGGCTCTCGACTATGTGGTGGTCAAGATACCTCGCTGGGACCTGGGCAAATTCCACGGCGTCAACCGCGAAATCGGCTCGTCGATGAAGTCGGTCGGCGAGGTTATGGCTATCGGTCGCACCTTCGAGGAGGCTATCCAGAAGGGTCTGCGCATGATAGGGCAAGGCATGCACGGCTTTGTCGAGAACAAAGACCTCAAGTGTGACGACCTCGACAAGGCACTCGCCGCGCCCACCGACCGCCGCGTATTTGCCATCGCCTCTGCCTTTGCCAACGGCTACACCGTCGACCGCATCCACCAACTCACCAAGATCGACCGCTGGTTCCTCTACAAGTTGCACAACATCATCGCAACCGCCGGCGAACTGGAGAAATATGACAGCCTCGACAGCCTGCCCGTCGACTTGCTGCGCATCGCCAAGCAACAGGGCTTCAGCGACTTCCAGATTGCTCGCTCCATCTTCAAGGATAACTTCAAGGACACCAACGCCGCACTGCTACAGGTGCGCGCCCGGCGCAAAGCGCTGGGCATCGTCCCGGTAGTGAAGCAGATAGACACCCTCGCCGCTGAGTATCCTGCGGTCACCAACTACCTCTACCTCACCTACAACGGCACCGAGAGCGATGTCGACTACACCGGCGACCACCGCTCAATCGTCGTGCTGGGCTCGGGCGCTTACCGCATCGGCTCGTCGGTCGAATTTGACTGGTGCTCGGTCAACGCCTTGCTCACTGTCAAACGTCAAGGCTGGCGCTCTGTGATGATCAACTACAACCCCGAGACCGTCTCCACCGACTACGATACTTGCGACCGCCTGTACTTCGACGAACTCACCTTTGAGCGCGTCATGGACATCATCGACCTGGAGCAGCCCCACGGCACTATCCTCTCGGTGGGCGGACAAATTCCCAATAACCTCGCCACTCGCCTTGATGAGCAAGGTGTTGCCATCCTGGGCACCCCCGCCTCGTGCATCGACAACGCCGAGGACCGTCACAAATTCTCGGCAATGCTCGACCGCCTGGGCATCGACCAGCCTCGTTGGCGCGAACTCTCGTCGATGGACGACATCAACGCCTTCATCGACGAGGTAGGCTTCCCGGTGCTGGTGCGCCCATCCTACGTGCTCTCGGGCGCTGCCATGAACGTGTGCTCCAACCGCGAGGACCTCGTGCGCTTCCTCGCCTTGGCAGCAAATGTCTCCAAGCAACACCCTGTGGTGGTCACCGAGTTTATCCAAGAAGCCAAGGAAATCGAGATGGACGCCGTGGCACAAGACGGTGTCATCAAGGCATATGCCATCTCCGAGCACATCGAGTTTGCCGGTGTGCACTCGGGCGACGCTACCATCCAGTTCCCGCCGCAAAAACTCTATGTCGAGACCATGCGTCGCATCAAGAAGGTGAGCCAGAGCATTGCTCGCGCACTCAATATCTCGGGACCATTCAATATCCAATTCCTCGCCAAGGACAACGATATCAAGGTCATCGAGTGCAACCTGCGAGCATCGCGCTCATTCCCGTTTGTATCTAAAGTGTTGAAAATCAACTTTATAGACCTCGCTACGCGCATCATGCTCGGTGAGGAGGTCGAGAAACCCGCCAAGAGCGCTTTCGACCTCGACTATGTGGGCGTGAAGGCATCACAATTCTCGTTCTCGCGTCTGCAAGGTGCCGACCCGGTGCTCGGTGTGGATATGGCATCGACCGGCGAGGTAGGTTGCATCGGCGAGACCACCCAGGAGGCTGTGCTCAAGTCGCTACTGTCGGTGGGCAACCGAGTGCCGCGCCAGGGTGTGATGCTAAGCTCGGGTACCGCCAAGCAGAAAGCCGCCTTGCTCGACTCGGCACAACTCCTTGCCTCCCGCGGATACAAATTATATGCCACCGAGGGTACGCATAAGTTCCTCGCTGACAATGGTGTAGACTCCACGCTGGTGTATAAGCCATCTGAGCCCGACCGTCACCCGCAAGCGCTCGAAATTCTGCACAATCGCCAAGTGGATATGGTGGTCAACATTCCTCGCGACCTGTCGACAGCCGAGCTCTCCAACGGCTACAAGATACGACGTGCCGCCATCGACCTGAACATACCATTGCTGACCAATGCACGATTGGCATCGGCATTCATCAGCGCATTCACATCACTATCGGTCGACTCGGTCGACATCAAAGCCTGGGACGAATACTAATAAGACTGACTATGGCTTGGCTTTGGCGGCGAGGACGCGATGCCCGAGACGACAGTAGAGACATTTGCGAGGCTCGCAGTAGGCTCGGCGCAATTGGATTAGCGCTTGCGACGTGAAGGCGTTGTGGCATGGCACGCCTACCGAGGTAAAAATCTGCACAATGGAGTTGGACTCGGGGTCTTGAGCCTCGAGCAATTCGACAGCCTTGTTGCAATGGCTGTCGCTGCCAATGGTGGTGCCGTAGGCATACAACAGGGGCACCACAGCATTGATAATGAGGCGAGTAACGGTGTCGGCACTAAATGCCACCGGCGCATGTACACCGGCGCGACCGATTGAGTAATGATTGACCCAATAGCCGTAGAGATGCACGTCGAGGAGTCGGCGCGCATCGGCATCGGAGGTGATGTGAATGAACTGGCGCCCGAAGTCGAAGCCGTCGGCAATCATGGCGACGAGCGCGGCGATGCGCCTCAGAGGCGAGTTGGCGGGACGCATACGCGCCATTTTCCAGCCGAGGTC
>JBJEDD010000144.1:5262-9860 GCA_051871715.1 Muribaculaceae bacterium
CGAGCCATAGCGACATAGGCTGTGGCGAGCCAGTCGCCGTCGAAGCGTTGGTTATACTCGATGATGCGGTCAGCCTTGGCATACAGGCGCTCGTAGCCGAGCGACGAAATCCAGTCGGTGAGATAAATCGATGGAATGAGGGCTATCTCGTCAGCGCAAGGGAGTTGCGCGGGGTTGGCGACCATGGCATCGTAACGGCGGCGGTAGTCGTCGGTGTAAGGGATGATAAATTGAGGGATAGGCGAGCCGTCGCGGCGGCAGATGACTTCGTCCTCGGTGCCGACGACGTGAAGGATGACGTTGTCGTATGCCGGATCGTGCTGGTGGTTGTGCCGGCGCCAATCCGAGGCGCGGACATGAATCTCGACATTGCCAGCCCAAACCTTGCCGTCGAGTTCAATTTTGGCATTAAAGAAGTCGGGACCGGCATTGTTGTTGCGGAGCCCCGGGTCGAGGATGACGAGGCGGCGACCATCGGTAGTGAAAGAGTCGCACTGCTCCCACAGTCTGTGTTCCCACAGGTATTGCAAGAGCATCTCGGCAGCCATAGCGAGGTCAGATAAGTTTGGAGAAACCCGGTGGCATAGGGCATGTAAAATTCATGTCCTTGCGCGTTACGGGATGAACAAATCTCAGTGTGAGGGCGTGCAGGGCGAGGCGATGGATGGGTGATACCGGCGAGCCGTATCGACGGTCGCCAACAATGGGAAAGCCAAGGTCCTTGAGGTGGACGCGGATTTGGTTTTTGCGCCCGGTGTCGAGGCTCAACTCCATGAGCGAGAAAGCGCCGCGCGAGCGGAGGACTCGATATCGAGTGACGGCGAGTTTGCCCTTGGTGGGGTCGTCGGTAGAGTAGACCTCGTGAGCGGCAGTCTCGGCGAGATACGACTTGATGACCCCCTCGGCAGGCTCGGGACAGCCTTGCACAATAGCGACATACTTGCGCTCGAGCACCATATTGTTCCAATTGTGTTGCAGAGCCTCCTTAGCCTGGAGAGAGCGAGCGAATAGCATCAATCCGGAGGTCTGCTGGTCGAGGCGGTGGACGATGAAGAGTTTGTTGGCGGGGTCGAGGCGCTTGACATAGTCGCGGAGGATGCTGTAGGCGGTGCCATCGCGCTTGGTGTCGGTGCCCATCGACAGCAGACCGTAGCCCTTGTTGACCACGATGATATCATCATTGATGTAAACGATGCGGAGGCGCGGATTGCGGAGGGTCTGAAACTCGCGAGTAGTGTTGACACAGACCACATCGCCGGGGTTGAGCGCCTGGTCCCATTGGCGAGTGACGTTGTTGTTGACCATCACCTGGTTGTGGCGGAGATAGTCGTGGACCGTGGTGCGCTTGCGGTCGGCAAGGGCATGATATAGGAAGTCCAGAAGCCCGTCGAAATGCTCAGTGATATCAAAGGTGATGATATTGTCGGGGCGGAAAGGTGCTCGCTCGGCGCCCGGCTTGGTGATGAGGTGACGTGCCATGGCGACTTATTTTTTGCGAGTGACGCGACGCGTGGATGTCTTGGCAGGCTTGTCGGCTTGTGAGGCGATAATCTCGCGGACCTGCTCGAGCGAGAGGTTAGCGGGGTCGGTTACCGACTTGGGAATCTTGTAGTTAGCGCCCTTGGAAGCGATATAGATGCCATAACGCCCGTTGAGGATGCGAGTGTCGGGGTCCTCGTCGAAGGTCTTGACCACGCGACGAGCCTCGCCTTGACGCTTCTCGTTGATAAGCGAGATGGCTTGGTCGAGGGTGACCTCGGCGGGAGCCACATCCTTGGGAATTGAGACAAAGAGTTTGTCGTGGCGCACGTAGGGACCGAAGCGCCCGATAGCGACGCTCACTTCCTTGTCCTCATATTCGCCCAAAACGCGCGGAAACTCAAAGAGTTTGAGCGCCTCCTCGAGGGTGATAGTAGCCATCGACTGGTCCTTGAGGAGCGAAGCAAATTGAGGCTTGACATCGGCATCGGCATCACCGATTTGCACTAAAGGACCATAACGCCCGATTTTGACGGAAACGGGGCGTCCCTCGGGGTCGGTGCCGAGCAGACGCTCGCCCACCTTGTGCTCGAGGCGCATATTCATGGCGGTGTCGACGCGCGGGTGGAAGTCGTCGTAGAAGTCGCGCACCTCAGAATCCCAGGGCAACTTGCCCTCGGCGATGTCGTCAAATCGCTCCTCGACCTTGGCGGTAAAGTTGAAATCGAGGATTTCGGGGAAATATTTGGTGAGGAAGTCGTTGGCAACGATGCCGATATCTGTGGGGATAAGTTTACCCTTCTCGGCGCCGACGACCTCCGAGCGAGAGTCTGTGACGATAGCACTGCCGGGGGTGACGGTCATCACCTCGTAAGAGCGATTGACGCCTTCGCGCTCGCCCTTCTCGATGTAACCGCGATTTTGGATAGTCGAGATAGTGGGGGCATAGGTCGATGGGCGACCGATGCCGAGTTCTTCCATCTTCTTGACCAAAGAAGCCTCGGTGAAGCGCGGTGGCTGCTGAGTAAAGCGCTCGGTGGCAACGACTTCGACCATTGACAGAGTTTGTCCGGTGGTAAGTCGCTGGAGCATCGATGAGCCTTGCTGGTTTTCGGCGATTTCGTCATCGTGGCTCTCGGAGTAGACATGAAGGAAGCCGTCGAAGGCGACTACCTCGCCGGTGGCGGTGAGTCGGTCACTGCAGCCCGAGATGTTGATTTCGGCAGTGGTCTTGAGTATCTGAGCGTCAGCCATTTGAGAGGCGATGGTTCGACGACGGATGAGGGTGTAGAGACGTTTTTCGCGTTCGCCCAAATCGTCGGGAGCGGTGACAGAGATGTCGGTAGGGCGGATAGCCTCGTGAGCCTCCTGAGCGCCCTTGCTGTTGGTGTGGTAACGGCGCGAGTGGAGATATTTGTCGCCATATGCGCTCTTGACCTCGGCAGCGATTGCCGTGATAGCCTCCTCGGAGAGGTTTAGCGAGTCGGTACGCATGTATGTAATGTGACCTGCCTCGTAGAGTCGCTGTGCGACCATCATGGTCTGGGCGACGGTGAAGCCGAGTTTGCGAGCCGCCTCTTGCTGGAGAGTCGAGGTGGTGAAAGGCGCAGCGGGCGACTTGGCGAGAGGCTGAGTGGATACCTCGCCCACCGAGAAAGAGGCAGAAGCGCAAGCGGCGAGCAAGCGACGGGCATCGTCGGCATTGGCAAGGCGTCGCGCCAGCGAAGCGCGTATCGGCTCACCGTTGTCGTTGACCAGAGCGGCAGTCACGCGCCAGAACGGCTCGGCGACGAAGTCGCGGATTTCCTTTTCACGCTCGACGATGAGTCGGACAGCCACCGACTGGACGCGCCCGGCAGAGAGTTGGGGCTTGACCTTGCGCCAGAGGACCGGCGAGAGTTCAAATCCCACGATGCGGTCGAGGACACGTCTTGCCTGCTGAGCGTCGACGCGACGGAGGTCGATGGTGCGTGGGTGCTGCAAGGCATTGAGGATGGCTTTGCGAGTGATTTCGTGGAATACGATGCGCCGGGTGTCGGCGGGGTCGAGCCCGAGAACCTCGGCGAGGTGCCATGCGATGGCTTCTCCCTCGCGGTCCTCATCAGATGCGAGCCACACACAGTCGGCTTTGGCGGCTTCACGGCGCAATTGGTCGACGATATCGCGCTTATCCTCGGGAATTTCATATATAGGGGCGAATCCGGCGTCGATGTCGATGCTGAAACTACGAGACTTGAGGTCGCGGATATGCCCGTAACTGGACATCACTTTGTACTCCGGACCGAGGAATTTTTCGATAGTTTTGGCTTTCGCGGGGGATTCGACGATTACGAGATTTTTAGACATACATATATAATATAAGCGTTTCGGGGGGCAAAATTAGTGAAAAACTTTTTTATACAACAATAAAATAGAAAAAAAGGCAATTAAAATGCGAAAAAATTACTATTTTTGCCGGAAATACAAATAACAAATATGAACAAAAAATTAATCACGATGAAAAAGAAAATCGAAGAAGGGATTAAACGCTATGTAATAGCAGCAGTCCTTGCAATTGGCGGAATAACAATGCTGAACGCTGACGAGCCACCGGTGTCACCGGATCAAGAAACCGACATAATGATAATATTTAACCTGGCAGACTGTGACGAAAAGCCTGTGTTTCCGGGCGGAGAACCGGCGATGTACCAATGGATTGCAGAGAACATTATCTACCCGGTAGAAGCAGCCGACGCGGGTGCACAAGGAAAAGTAGTGCTGCGATTTGTCGTCACCGACCAGGGCGAAATAACAGGTATCGAGATACTGCGTGGAGGGCGACATCCGTCGCTCAATGACGAGGCGGTACGCTTGGTGAAGTCGATGCCGCGATGGACACCCGGGACAATAGACGGCATGCCGGTAAACGTATCATACATCCTGCCGGTAACATTCAAGTTGAAGGCACAATGAAACAAGGGAGGCATGTCGGACGGAGGCATGTCTCCCTTGAAGTTAAGCGATTGCAAATACCAAGAGTAAACAATATAGGGATACAAAAAAAGGATTGCCGAGGCAATCCTTGGTGGGCGCTGAGGGATTCGAACCCCCGACCCTCTGCTTGTAAGGCAGACGCTCTG
>JBJEDD010000145.1:0-9811 GCA_051871715.1 Muribaculaceae bacterium
TTCACACCCGATTGCATCGTTGTGTCGAACGGTGCCAAGCAAGCCCTGTGCAATGTCATCCTCGCTACGGTCAATCCCGGCGACGAGGTGGTCATACCCACACCGGCATGGGTAAGTTATGTCGAGATGGTGAAACTCGCCGAGGGTATCACAGTGACTATCCCCACCGGCATCGATAGCGATTTCAAGGTTACTCCCGAGCGCCTCGAGGCGGCAATCACAGCGCGCACACGCATGATATTGTTGTGCTCGCCGTCCAACCCCACCGGCAGTGTATACTCACGCGACGAACTCGCCGCCTTGGTGGCAGTGATCGAGCGCCACCCCGACATCATCGTCGTTGCCGATGAAATATATGAGCACATTAACTATACCGGCTCGTTCACCTCGCTGGGTTCGTTCCAATCCATCGCCGACCGCGTGGTGATAATCAACGGAGTATCAAAGGCATATGCCATGACCGGCTGGCGCATCGGGTACTGTGCCGCACCGCTTGCCATCGCCAAGGCAGTGTCGAAGTTGCAAGGGCAATACACCTCGGGAGCGTCGTCAATCGCACAGAAAGCAGCCGAAGCCGCATACACCGGCTCGCAGGAGTGCGTTGCCGAGATGTGCGCTGCATTCCGCCGCCGCCGCGACCTGGTAGTGGAGAAAGCCTCGCAAATTCAGGGGTTGCGCATCAACGTACCTCAGGGAGCCTTCTATCTCTTCCCCGAGGTGTCGGCACTCCTGGGCAAGACCGCACCCGACGGGCGCAAAATCGAGACCTCGGGCGACCTTGCCATGTACTTGCTCGAATGTGGACACGTCGCCACAGTCGATGGCGCCGCCTTCGGAGCGCCGGGATATATTCGTTTCAGTTATGCGACCTCCGACGAGAACCTGCGCATCGCCATGGAGCGCATCGCTCGCGCGATAGCCGACTTGAAATAATCGAAAAATATGTTTTATAACATATTTTTGTCAAACAAATTGTAAATCAATTGGTTAATAGGCGAAAATATAAGTCAGAAATTATCATTAGCAAAATTTAAGACTAAAAAAGCCACGCGAAAGAGCAAAAATTGCTAACTTTGGCGTGGCTTCGTCTGTAAGCACAATTTATAGCCTAAGAAAAACGATGGAACAAACATTCATTATCCTAAAGCCCTCAGCTATCAAGCGTAGCCTCGTGGGCGATGTCATCACACGATTCCAGCGCAAAGGACTCATCATCAGCGGCATCAAGATGATGCAACTCGATGAGGCAATACTGCGCGTACACTATGCGCACTTGGTAGATCGTCCATTCTTCCCTTCATTGGTCAAATCGATGACCTCCACGCCTGTGATAGTGATGGTACTCAAGGGTAATGATGCCGTGGCAGTGGTGCGCTCGATGGTAGGCGCCACCAATTGCCGCGCCGCCGCCCCGGGGACTATCCGCGGGGACTTCGGTATGAGCGGACAGGAGAACATCGTACACGCCAGCGACTCGCCCGAGAACGCTGTCATCGAGATCAATCGTTTCTTCGCCCCAGAGGAAGTGTTTGACTATCCGATGCTCACACAGGCTGCAATTTATGCACCCGACGAGGTATAAATAGTAATATTAACTCTCCTTAATATATTGGAAAACTGAGATGAAACTCTCCCTTAAATTCAGCACATTTGCGACGTTGATAGCCTTGGCGGGCATCAGCGTCAATGCACAGGAATACCGCCTCCCCGGGCAGCACACCCAACAACATGGTGAGCTCATAGCCTCACAGGGCAGTTACTCGGTCGAGCTTGAGAATACCACCCAGTATCTCGAGTCGCTCTTCAATGAGGAGGAAGAACCCGAATTTGACATTTACGAAGAAGGCTGGAACAGCGGCTTCGTCAATTGCTATGCCGGAGTAGATGTTCCGCAAACCGCCGTCATCGACGTGCGTCGCTATGCAATGCCCCACCCCGGATATATCACCTCGCCCTACGGCTACCGCCGCCGCTTCCGTCGTATGCACAAGGGTATCGATATCAAAGCCAACACCGGCGACACCATCCGCGCAGCCTTTGACGGCAAGGTGCGCCTCACCAAGTATGAACGTCGCGGCTACGGCTACTATGTGGTACTGCGTCACACCAACGACCTCGAGACCGTGTATGGACACCTCTCCAAGTTCTTGGTAGAGCCCGACCAATATGTACGCGCCGGCGACCCCATCGGCTTGGCGGGCAATACAGGACGCTCCTTCGGCTCGCACCTCCACTTCGAGACCCGCTATATGGGCTACGCCATCAACCCTGCGGCAATCTTTGACTTTGCCAACCAAACGACCCATACCGACTACTATACCTTTGATAAGGATACATATCAAGAGGCGCGCAACTTTGACCCGGCAGCCAACGAGGCATATGCCCAGCAATATCGCGCCACACACCACATAGAGTATGGCTCGGGACGTCGCTCACCCGGCTCGTCGTCGGGTGGCAGCGCCACCTACACAGTGCGTAGCGGAGACTCACTCAGCCGCATCGCCTCGCGCAATCACACCACGGTGCGCGCCCTGTGTCGGCTCAACGGCATCAGCGCTAACGCGGTTCTCCGCCCCGGACAAAAACTTCGCATCAGGTAATCTTCTACAAACCATATAGGGAGCCCTCGCCTCGGCAGGGCTTCTTATTTTACAACCATATGAACCGACTGCTCCGCTCCATAATTGCTGTCATAATAGCCATATTCCCCTCGAGCATCTGCGCGTGCAATGCCGAGAAGGAGTATAAGAAACTCATTGCCGAATTTGACGTAGCCGATGTGGTGATGCAAGCCGGCAATGCGACCGAGTTTTGGCGCATGTTGCAGATGACCGACGAGCAATTCTACAAGACCGCCAAGTCGCTGGCTTCCAATGACAACCAAGACCTCAAGCGCGACCTTGTCGCCATGATGTGTGCGTGTGACGAGTACTTCCGCGTGGTCCCCACCATCCCCAATCTCTACAAATTCACCGAGGCGGTCGCTGACCGGTCGGGACTTCGTGGGATATGTCCCACCGCCATATTGACCGTCACCGACGAGCCCGATGTAGCTATTTTCTCGTATCCCAACGGCTACTTTTTCATCACCTACCCCCTGTACAAGATGCTCAACGGCAATATCCGCGAGGTATCTGCCTTGATGGCAGCCGAGGGCGTACACTATGCTCTCCAGCATGCCTACGCCCATGCATGCTATGAGAAATCGCGGCGCAACCGCGGACGCGTCGGGCGCATCTTCGGCGCTATAGGTGCCGCCATTGCCGGTGTGGTGCTTGACTGCGCAACGGGGTATGATGGACCCGGACCGTTCACCGAACTTGCAGCCGTGGCAGCCGTCGCGATGGTATCCTACGAGTCGCAGCCTCGATATGCCCTACTCTACACACCCAAGCAGATTTATCAAGCCGACATTGTCGCTTACCGATATATGGAGTGGTGTGGCTTCGGCGGGCGCACATATATCGACGCATTGAAACATGCCGGGTATTCCATTGAGGCTGATATGCCCGATGCCGCCAACCCCGACAATCCATCTATGGCTGACCGCATCGCTTTGCTCGAGTATCTCGATGCGCATCCCGAGTTGCGCGAGAAAGCCAAGGCTCGCAATCGCCAGCCGCGCGCGGTGCCTGAATTCACAGATATTTTCTCGCCTCGCAACTATCGCTAACCCTTGTGTGTTATACTGAATATACCTCATCAACCATCACAATGAAACGTCACTTAGTTCATGTCCTCTCCCTCGTAGCCATCATAGCAGCATCGATATCCTGCTCGAAATCAGAGCCGGAGCCATGCACATCAATAACAATAGAGCCGGTGACGGCACGCTGCGCATATAGCCTGGTGGGCTCAGCGGGCGACTTCAACAGCGACTCCGACCTGGTGTGGCTCGATACCGTGGCTATCATGATGCCCACCGTCATATACGACAACGACGTAGCACCGTTGCGTCGGGCAATCCTTGCCGCCGCATTCGGTAACGACTCTATCAATCCCGACACTTGCATCACGGCGCTGATGGGTGGCTGCGCTATCGAAGCCGGCTACGACACCCTGCATATCGCTGTCACCCCCGACCTCGAGGCATCATCCGACGGGCTCCACTCAATCACCGGCAATATATCCTCGCTCACGGCAACGATGCTCACCTACCGCATCAACTCCTATACCTATATGCCTCGCGCCGCCCACGGCATGTACACCAACACATATATCACCTACGACATCGTCAAGGGCGACATCATCACACTGGAGGATATTTTCACTCCCGAAGGGCTCGAAGCACTGCCGGCGCTCATCGCTCGCCAGGCTCGGCGCATGGCGGCTATTCTCGGTCCGACCAATATCACCGCCCTACCCGTTGATGGCAATTTCTATATAGACCTTGACGGGACACTCGCCTTCATCTACCAGCCCTACGAGGTTGCTTCGTATGCCCAGGGCGAAATTGCAGTGCCGTTTTATCCCTACAAACTCACCGAACACATGACCCCCCGAGGGCTTGCTCTCTTCAACCTCGACAACTAAGTCTGAGACAGCAGTTTGTCGTATAGGTCGATATATTGAGCGTAGGACTTATCCTTGTCAAACAAGGTGGCGACTCGCTCGATGCATGCCTTGGAGTACTGTTGCTTGCCTGTTGTTTTGATGGCTTGGGCAGCCTGAGCGACGCCGGAAATATCGCCGGCGGTCACCACGATGCCGGTATCGGCGGTCACCAACTCGGGCGAGGCAGTGCGGTCATACACAATGACCGGTGTGCCACAAGCCATTGCCTCGACAGTAGTCATGCCGAAAGTTTCTTGATATGAGAGGTTGAGTACCGCGTCAGCCATTGAGTAAATCTGCGCCATCATGTTCATATCGTGAAGGCGCTCAATGCCTATAATACCTGCGGGCAGATTTCTCTTGATTTTGGGGCTAACACCCACCATGACAATGACATAACTATCGCCCAAGACTTCACGGAGGCTAAGATAGTCGGCATAACCTTTATAATCAAGCCAGGAATAAGCGACACCGACCAGCACGGTCTTGCCAACGAGCCCCAATCGCTCGCGGAGGTTGCTTGTGGTTGGCTTGAATGTCGTCCTATCCACTCCGTTGTAAATTTTCTTGATGGGATACCGGGCAAGGAAGGATTTTTGGAGAACGCTTGCCATCCAATTAGACACCGGCACTACGGTGAGGTTGTCCAGCGAGGTAAACAAGCGCTTCTTCAACAGATAGTTGCGCTGAGATTTGTCGACTAACGAGCGCGGGTATGACTTGCATTGCGGACAATCGTAGCACATATGTTGCCACTTGTCACAAGCGATAAGATCAAAATAGACACAATGTCCGGTGACAGCCCAAAAATCGTGCATCGTCCACACTACCGGCGTGTCAATGGTGCTCAGATACTCAAACAGCAAGCGGTAATTGATGTAATAGCCATGGAGATTGTGCAGATGGATGACATCAGGCTTGAGGTCGCGTATCTTTGCAATTATATTACGGGTAAAATGCTTCAAGCCGAGTCCGTGCCCGTCTCGCACAAGGCTATAAACGGCATGGGTCAACTCATTGACCTTGCTTGCCTGCCCCAGAGTGGTCAATGCCGAGGGATTGGAGTGTCGGGTGCCGTGAATAGTGTATACGTCCCAGCCACGGTCGCGAGCCAAAAGCCCGAGATGCTCCAGGATATGCCCCGTAGCACCACAGTTGCTTGCCGCTCCAATCATTAACAACTTAGGCATTGTCTTTGCTGTAAAATAGTGTGCAAAGGTACACAAAAAAGTTCAAAGCGCCATAAAAGAATTCTTCGCGTCAAATTTATTCTCCAAAATTGTTAAATATTTGGTTGCGAGTGATAAAAATTGTAACTTTGGGGAGCGAAACATTCTATAAAACCTATTAATAACCTTCAGTACCTACCATGAAGAAAATTTTACTCACAATGGCTATCGCGGCAGCCACGCTGGCATCGGCAGCGCAAGTAGTTGAGGTGCAATCAATTACTCGTGTACCGTTGCAAGCCGACATTCACGTCAACACGCCGTGCATCAGCCCGGATGGCACGTTTGCCATCGTTTCCACCAACGACGACAACTCGCTGTGTCGCATAGACTTAACCAGCGGTGCCGTTAGTACAGTCACCGACAATGGCTCGACGTTACGCTTGACATTCAGCCCCGACGGCTCCACGATTGTTTTCCGTCAAGCCACAGTAGCCGACGACCATCGCCGTTTCTACTCGGTAGAGTCGCTTGACCTCAATAGCGGCACCACCCGACGACTTGCGGCTCCGGCACGCCATGGAGCCGGCTTCAGCATCTCGCCACGCGGCACCCTCTCGCTCAATGCCGAGGGTCGCTTCCGCGCTCGCACACTCAATCCCGACGGGTTGGCAGCCGAGCCTTATGCCATAGTCAACATCCACTACGGACACCTCGAGGTGACCTACCCCGATGGCAACACCGTTAACCTTGATCCACAGGGTCGCGGCTCCTACCTGTGGGCATCGCTCTCGCCCGACGGCAAGCGCATCGCCTACTTCCTGGTGGGTCACGGCTGCTATGTATGCAACCTCGATGGCTCTGACGTTCGTCCATTAGGCTACATCCACGCTCCCGCATGGCTCGGCAATGATGCCATCGTCGGCTGCCAGGACTACGACAACGGTGTGTATATCACATCATCATCTATCGTTGCCGCCGACCTTGACGGCACTATCCAGACCCTCACCGATGAGTCAATCATCGGCATCAACCCCAGCGCCAGCGCCGACGCCAAGGTCATCACCTTCAGCGACCCCACCGGAGCACTCTATGTAATCAATCTCAAATAACCCATAAATACCTATGACTATGAAACTCAGACTTTTAGCATCGGCATTGGTGCTTATGGGCATCGCCGCATCGGCACAGACAGCCGACGAACTGCGCATCTATATTAATCCCGGACACGGCTCGTGGACATCCAACGACCGCCCCATTCAGGTAATCGGACATGCCGCATACACCTCGGAGGGTACCGACACCACAGCATTCTTCGAGTCAAACACCAACCTTTACAAGGGCTTCGGCGTGCTGGAGAAACTCATCGAAATGGGTTTCCCCTTTGACCGCACCCTCAACCAAACCGGCGAGCGCTGGGAAATCGGCGCCGCTCGCGACTTGGCACAAAATCTGGTGATGAGCCGCGTGAAGAATGGCCCTTACGGACCCTCCAACACCTCGTCATCGGAAAATGCCGATAAGTACAATCGCAGCCTCCTGGAGATATGCCACGAGGTTGAGGAGAATGAATTTGACCAATTTATCTCAATCCACTCCAACGCTGCCACCCTCGGCTCGCCGGTCAACTACCACCTGTATCTCTACCGCGGACGCAACGGTCAGAGCG
The DNA here is from genome assembly GCA_051871715.1 of Muribaculaceae bacterium. Taxonomy (GTDB): domain Bacteria; phylum Bacteroidota; class Bacteroidia; order Bacteroidales; family Muribaculaceae; genus CAG-873. The sequence goes on from JBJEDD010000145.1 coordinate 7,393, forward strand.
GCGTGGCTGTCGACGGCTCATGGGAGATGATTGAGGCTGCCAACAAATACTCGTTTGCCAACGAACACGCACAGTGGTCAGAACCGGCAGCATATATCTATGGCGATGTCGACTTCATGGGTCACGGCTCCGGCTCCACCAACGATCTCGGTGCCTATGGCTACCTTAGTGTCCTCAAGCACTTCTGCCCCGGATACCTCGTTGAGGGTTACTTCCACACCTACTCGCCATCGACCCACCGCGCTATGAACTTTGATGTTGACATCATCGAGGGCTACCAATATGCTCGCGGTGTAGCCGAATACTTCGAGTTGGAGGAGCGTGATGCTACCGGTGAGATTTATGGCATCGTGCGCGACGCTCACAAGTCATTCAACCACGCACTGTGGGCAGCCCGCTCGGGTAGCGACGATGTGCTCATGCCTATAAACGGCATCACCGTTATCCTCGAGCAAGACGGCGTCGAACTCAAGCGCGTAGTCACCGATAACTACTACAATGGCGCCTTTGTATTCCTCGGCTTGGAGCCGGGCAAATACACCATCCGCTTTGAGAGCGAAGCATATGACCCGGGCGAACCCGTCGAAGTGGAAGTCACTGCCGGACTCACCACCTATCCCAAGATTTATCTCACCGACGCCTTCTACAACGGTCGTCCCGGCGAGGAGATGAACTATATCAACCCCCTGCCTGATGACGCCACCCTGCAAGAGTCCTACGATATGACCGCTGCCTACACCGATGTGGTCATTCCGCAGATTGCCGGCAAGACCGCCAAGCGTCTGATATGGTGCAAGGACAAGGCTTATATCCTTGCACTTGATGCCGAGGGTGTAGCCACCATCGTAGTTGTTGACCCCATCACCGGAAAAGTCATCAGAGAAGTATCGACCGAGGGCTTGGTACACAACCCCAACGGCATACTTGACCTGTCGGATATCCAAGTCACCGGCGCCGGTGTCCTCGTGGCTATCGGCAAGAGCAAGAATCAATACTCCGACAAGTATGTTGACTCGGGCGAAGAGCGTGGCTCCTACTCGATCTATTATTGGCAGAATGACTCCGAAGGACTCCCCGAGGGCGGACCAGTGATGTGGTACACCACCGATGCGTCGGGCGAATGGTATCGCTGCTATGTAGGCGACACATTTGTCTTCCGTGGCAACATGGACGAGGGCGAATTGGCACTCTCGAGCGTCAATAAGGCAACAACAGCCCTGATGCGCTGTGCATGCTACGACATTGTAGACAATGAAATCATCCCCGGCTCGGTAGCCCGTCCCGCCAAGATGGCAGCCGCAGACTTCAACAACGAAGACTTTGTATTCGTTCTCTCGCCCATCAACCGCCACCAGTACTTCCTCGCCGGCGACGGCGCCAAGTTTGGTATGCGCGAATACGACTTCCAGCACGAGCTGAGCCAGCCGGCACTCAACGAGACCCCTGCCTCCTTGGGCATGAACACACGCAGTGTGGCATTCTTCAAGTACGGTGCCGACGTGGCAATGACCATAGCCGCTCCCGAGTTGAAGATGTACAACATCTCGCACGGTATCGCATCACCGACGCCTATCGCCCTCACCGGTGTTGAGTTGGAAGGCGAAGCCTCGCGCTACCTCACCACCGCCTATCCCATCGCCTACACCGATAGCGATGGCAATGTCACCGGTGGCGACTTCTGCATCATGTTGCTGCGCGACAACAAGTTGTCACGCTTTGCCTCCAGCGAGCAAGCCGGTGTCGAGGCTATCCGCATCGACCGCGGTGATGAGCAGCCCGTGCAGTACTACGACCTGAACGGACGCGCTGTCAGCGGCGCCCTTGCACCCGGCATCTATATTCGCCGTCAAGGCACACATGCCGACAAGGTCATCATCCGCTAACAATCCCAGACAAATAACAACCGCGCCCACGCGACACATTCAGTCGCCGGGCGCGGTTTCTTTTATGCGGCTTCGTAAAAAAACAACAAGGTCGGCAACGTTCCGGATAGTTGCCGACCTCATTATAGGGGTTGATAAGTCTGAGGCTTACTTCTTGCCACGGTTGCCGTAGCGGCTCATGAACTTGTCAACGCGACCGGCGGTGTCCACGAGTTTCTGCTTGCCGGTGAAGAAGGGGTGAGAAGCGCTGGTGATTTCAAGTTTCAGCAGGGGATACTCCTTACCGTCGACTTCGATAGTCTCGCGAGTAGCCACAGTAGAGCGGGTGATAAAGATTTGGTCGTTGGACATATCTTTGAACACAACCTCGCGATAGTTTGAAGGATGAATGTCTTTTTTCATTGTTATAACGTTATAAGCTTTTTTGTTTTACGGTTTGGTGGGTTGGTAAGACCCTTCACTTCGTAATGGCGTGCAAATTTACGACAAATTTTTCAACCACGCAAGAATTGCGCTTCTTTCCTCAAACATTTTTT
>JBJEDD010000146.1:0-2516 GCA_051871715.1 Muribaculaceae bacterium
CTTACTCGGCAGTTCCCGGTGGTGATGTTATCAACTATGGTGGCAAGACCTACTACATGATCAACTACACTCGCACTGCAGGCAAGCGTACCGGTGACTTCGTTATCTACGACGAAGAACTCAACGTTGTCTTCAAGACCGAGAATACTGTAACTGACGACTATATCAGTGGCGGCTTCCTCAATGGTGGCGCTATCGTTGCTCACCCCGTAAGCGACGGCAAGTTCCAAATCCACTTCTGGGGTGGTCCTGTGACCCAAGTTGTTGCTGCCGTTTATGAAATCGACCTCGGTGGCTCTACCCCCGATCCCGAACCCACTACTCCCGAGCTCCTCTTCCTCGTTGGTGCTCCCTCCGACTGGAAGGCTCCCACAATGGATAACGCTGAATACTATGCTTCCAACTGGGCTCTCGCTGAGGAAACCCGCGGCTCCGGTATCTACACCGGTTCCTTCGCTATCCCCAACGGCGCCGGTATGTTCCGCTTCTACTCCGACCTCCAAGGTTGGGAAGACAACTCTCTCGGCGCTCAAGCCAATGACAGCCCCGTCGATGTAGCATTCACCGATGGCGTTTACAATGGCACCATTGTTGCCGGTAAGGGCTCGTTCAACTTCTCTACCTGGGCCGGTGGTTATATGGACTTCACCGTTAACCTCAACGACAACACTATCAACATCGTTGCTCACGAGGTTTACACCGCTCCCACCCTCTTCGTTCGTGGCGAATTCAACTCATGGGGTACCGAAAACCAAATGGAAGGTCCCTCTGAAGAAGACGCTGAAGGTCTCTACCACTACTCAATCACTTTGCCCGCATTCACCGGCGAATTCAAGCTCGGTACCGAAAACTGGAAAGTTTCCTACGGCGCAGGCGAAACTGCTCCCGCTATCGAGAATGGTGTTGCTGTCGACGTTTGGTTCAACGGCTCTAACCTCAAATTCGAGGGTTGCGATGCTGAGAACATCACTATCGACTTCGCTCTCAATCCCGAGAACTCGATCGCTTCCAAGCTCACCCTCTCTTGGGAAGTTCCCGTGCCCGCTCCCGCACGCAACAACTACGCTTATGACATCGCTCTCACCGACAACGGCGAAGGCAAGTATGTCATCACTTACAAGGCTACAGGCGCCGGCAATGCCAACCTGTTGCTCACCAATGTCGCTACTCAGGAAGTTACCGTTGTAGAACTTGATCCCGCTGTTGAAGGTGAAAACACCGTCAACTTCGACGCTGAAGTTCTTGCTAAGGATAATGAGTACACATTCGCTATCGCTATCGACAACACCGAGGTAACCGAGCCTACCCTCGTTTACACTGCTCCCGCATTTGAACTCCAGACCCGTGGTGGTATGGTTGTCATCAACGACACCGAGAGCGATGCATTCGGTATGGCAGTCGCTTGCGCCGGTAAGGCTCAGGGCTTCCAGGTATTCGACCAGACCCTCAACCTCCTCGGCACATACCACGCCGGTGACACCCACTACAACGCAGGCAACCAGTCTTCACCGTTCCGCGGTGCTGCTCGCGAAGGCCTCGCCGTATTCGGTGACTACTCCGACGCCGGTGCTAACTACTCTGTTATCGATCCTCTCAACCCCACCGAACTCAACTTCATGCTCGGCGAACCCGCCGTTAAGGATGCTGCAGGTTGCTGGACTCTCGAAGGCGTTGAAATCGCCGGCGGTAACTCCGGTCACGCTTTCGTTGGAACAGGTGACGACACCCTCATGTTCACTGTAATTGAGGATAACACCGAACATCCCGACTGCCTCGCCAAGTACGAGCTCGGCTCTGCTTCTGTAATCCTCGAGGCTCCCGTCCTCTGGATGACCAATGCTAATTCTTATCTGCCCAACCAAAACTGCCAGATCGCTCCCGCCGACAACGGTCTCTTCATCACTCAAGTTCGCGCGAATGTTGACGAGACCTCTGTTTGCCGCATGATTTACGTTGACTTCAACGACGAAGTTATGGCTTCGTGGTGGAACGATGTAATTCCTAACGCTTCGGGTGCTGTCGCCCTCAATGCCGACAAGTCTGTCCTCGCCGTTGGTTCTCAATCCGAGATCCTCTTCTTCGACGTTGACATCAATGCCGACAACGAGCCTACCCTCACCAAGAAGGAAGACTGGACAATCGCTCTGGCTACTGACTGGGCTGAATACTGCTTCGACGTTGCAGGTAACCTCTACGTTTACTCTCGCGGTAACAAGGGCGTCCTCGTTTACGCTCTCCCGTTCGGCACTCCCGCCGTTACTGCTGCCAAGGCTGCTCTCGTTATCAAGGGCGCAGGCAGTGGCGTTGAGAACATCTCGCTCGAGGCTGCTGATGCCAATGCCGTTTACTTCACCGTCGGTGGCGTTCGCGTTGCCGCTGATGCCCTCACTCCCGGCATCTACGTGAAGGTCGTTGGTAACACTGCTACCAAGGTTGTCGTTAAGTAATTAACAACACTTCTCCCATAACAACGGGGACGGCTCTCGCAGCCGCCCCCGTTTTTTTCGCCTCTCCCA
>JBJEDD010000147.1:0-9787 GCA_051871715.1 Muribaculaceae bacterium
GTGCGTTTGCGCTATCAGTTCACCGACCCCTACACCGGCGAAACTGAGGAAATCCTCATCGAGAACACCGAGACCCGCGACCAACCCAAGAATAAGGAGAATGCTATGCGTCAACTGCGCTCTATTTTGTACGACAAGGAGTTGCAGCATCGCATGGCTGAACAAGCCAAGATTGAGGCTGGCAAACTCAAGATTGAGTGGGGCTCTCAGATCCGCTCTTACGTCTTCGACGACCGTCGTGTCAAGGACCATCGTACCGGTTATCAAACTTCGGATGTTGGTGGTGTTATGGATGGCGACATTGACGGCTTTATCAAGGCGTTCTTGATGGAGTTTGCCGGTAAACAGGAAGAATAATCACTTTTAATCTCATAGTACCATGAAATACTTTCTCTCAGTATTATTGTGCATACTCCTGGCATTGATATGCGTCGTGCGTGTCAATGCAGCGCCCCCGGTTCAAGACCAGCGCCACCTCACCATTTATCAAATCATGGTGGCTTCGTTTATTCACGACCCCGCCGGCGCTCAAGGATATACCGCTATGTGGGGTCCTGACGGACACACCAAGAACGGCAACCTCAAGGGCATCACCGCTTCGCTCGACCACATCAAGAGTCTCGGTGCCAATGCTATTTGGCTCACTCCTATCTTTGACAGTTCCAAGTCCAAGATTGACGAGAAGTTGAAGGCTACCGGTTACTTTACCAACGACTACTTCACCATCGACCCTCACTTCGGCACTGAAGCCGACTTCCGCGAATTGGTCGCTGAGGCGCACGCACGCGGTATGTATGTATTTCTCGATGGCGTTTTCGGTCACCACGGAGGAGTGACCACTCCCTCGCCATCCGGGCATTATATCGACTGCACCGTTACCACATGCGACCGCGCCGATGCCGGCACAGGCAACGTATCTTTCCCCGGCTCCCTGGAGTACTTCAAGGAAGTCGCTACCTACTGGATTGATAAGTTTGAGATTGACGGCTGGCGCCTCGACCAGGCTTATCAGGCTATGCAAGGCGGTCACAACTATTGGCTCGAAATACGTGGCGCTGTCGAGGACCTCTGTGCTCGTCGTCGCGCCGCCGGTTGCCAATGGGGCACTCTCGGATACATGGTCGGTGAAGACTGGGGATATGCCCCGGTGATTAATGTCGGCGTTTATCGCGATGGCGGCTTGCTCTCGGCGTTTGACTTCGAGGGCAAGGAGCGCATCAGCGGCCCCATGCAGAGCATCGCCCACGGCGGTTTGCTCAACGGCTACGATGACATCGCACTCACCCTCTCGGCTCCCACGGCTCGTGGATACCTCAACGACAAGGTTATTCCCAATCTCTTCCTTACCAACCACGACGGATATCGCCTTGCCGACCACTTCGACCCCGCCGAGGGATACTACTTCGAGAAACTCATGATGCGCCATGCTATCCTTGCCGCTTACTCCGGCCCTATCACGCTTTACTACGGCGACGAATTCGGCGACCGCAGTTTTGAAACTGATGGCGGACAAAAGGATAACATCTCGCGCACCTCGGGGCATCTCACTACCGACCAGCCTGTCAAGCAAGCCCTCTGCGATTTTGTCGCAAAAGTTATGAAAATTCGCGACGAAAATCCCGCAATGTGGCGTGGTGTCGCTTCTTTCGAGACTCTCACCGGCTCCTTCGGCGATGTCTTTGCTGTCACCAAGACCGATGAGGCTACAGGTAACACCGTGCTGTTGCTCTTCAGTGACCACTACGACAATGTCGCTGTGACCGCTCTCGACCGACAAGTGTTCATCACTCCTTATCGTCCCGAAATCTTCGTTATCAAATAAGGCAATAACGACAGTTTGCAATACTTGCGAGGGCGAGGCACCAGCCTCCCCTCGCTTTATTTTTATAACCCCTAAACCATAACCCCTAAACCATAACCCCTAAACCATAAACCCTAAACCATAAACCCTAACCCCTAACCCCTAAACCTTTATCAAAAATGAAACACATCACCCTCAAGTACCTTGCCACTGCCATCGGCAGCCACATATGGCAAGTCCTCTGCCCCACATTGCCATTCTCGGCAGTGTGCACCCTCATGGTTATTGCAGATGTAGTGACGGCGCGGCGACTCGCCCGGCGTCTGCAGCGCCTTGCCCCCGAGGAGCAGGAGCGCCTCAAGTTCTCATCCGTGCGCTTCGCTCACACCCTCTCCAAGTTGGCGCACATTTATGCCCTGTTGTTGCTCGCTTCAGCGGTCGAGTATGTAATAATTCCCGAGGTGCAACTCACTCGCTTTGTCGCCGCCGCCGTGTGCTTTTGGCAGGCTATTTCGATGCTCGAAAACGAAGCATCTGCCAACAATGCGCGCTGGGCTCGCATCATTGGCAGATTGCTTGTCGACAAGACCGAGCGCCACTTGGGCATCAGTCTCAATGAATTACATCATTTCAAGGAGGAGAAGAAATGAACGGCTTAGTTGCCGAAACTCAGCACCGTGTAGTAGCGCAGATACCCTGCCGAGGAGTAGTCCGACCCATATATCAGGTTGATAAACTGATTGCCGGGTCCCCACCATGTGGTCTCGATGCCCATGCCGGTATTGTTGACGCTCACAGGTGCTCCGTAGGTGCGAAGCAGCGAGGTGTAAATCATATCATAGCGGCTGGTGTCGGGTCCCGAGGTCGAGTACACAAAGCGCGATGCATACAGGTTGCCACCGTTGAAATACAACATCGCATCGGGCCAGTACATGTTGAGCATCATTACATTGTCCAGGTAGATGACGTCGTTGGTGTACGAGGTAATCACATAGCCGGTGTTCAGCAACGAGTTGAGCGTGTAGTTGAATGCCGAGCCGATGGTGATGCCCAATATCGTGTTAATGGGATTCCAGTGGGGCGAGGGATGCCATGTTAGAGGCGGCGGTGCCGGACGATTGAAAGGACGTGGCGGCGGCATATTGGGTCGTACCGGTCCGCAGTGGTGCGGTGGCTCGGGATGGTGTCCGTGGTCGTAGCCGGGGCGCGAGGGGCCCGTGGGTCCCGAAGGACGATAGCCGGGTTGTCCGCCTCCTCCTCCATTGCTATGCCCGGGACGTGTCGTCGGAGTCTGTGGACGTCCACCATCCCCATGTCCGCTATTGCCGGGACGGCTCGGCTGCGTAGGCTGGGTAGGGCTTGTCGGGGTTGCAGGCCGGTTGTTGCCGCGTCCTCCACCACCGGGACGCGATGCCGGTGTCGTGGTGGTCGTTCTTCCGCCGCCACCGCCGCCGTTGCGTCCTCTCCCGCGCGACTGGGCGTCGATGCTCGGGATTGCCAATGCTCCGCATATGAGCATAATGGCTACTGTTCGTAATATCTTTTTCATAACTGTGAAGTTTTTATCTTTTAGATACTTTACTTTTATACCGGTTTAACTGTTTTGTCGGTTTTTGGATGAAACTCCGGGTTTTGAGGACCAACCATCACTCTATGGTGACGAGTTGCAACTCCGAGTCTATGGCAAGCACTCGCGCTCCGGGCACCCGTGCCATCATTGTGGCAATGCTGTCTGCCGGCATAGCCATCGCTGCCGTCGCCAAGGCATCTGCCTCGCCGCATGTGGGTGCTATAACGGTCACGCTCAGGTACTTACCTTGCTGTGGATAGCCACTGTGCGGATTGATGGTGTGGGCATATCTTCGCCCGTCGGCATCAACGCGGTAGTTGCGATAGTTGCCCGAGGTCGCCACACACTCGTTGTCAAGGTGCAGGATTACCGGCTCCATATCGAGGCTGTCTGCCGGATTTTCTACCATGATGCGCCACAATTCGCCTCGGGGGTTGAGCCCGCTCACCGACACCTCACCACCCACTTCGACCATGAAGTCGGTGCAGCCGTTGCGTCGCAGGGTTGCCGCTATGCAGTCGACGCCGTATCCCTTGGCTACCGCACTGAAATCAAGAGATATCCCCTCGCGGTCAAAGGTCAGCATATCGCCTGTGAGCGATGTATGCTCCATACCCACCAGAGCCAATGCCTCCTCAACACTTGTCGAGTCGGGGTAGGGGCTTTCGCCTTTGGTGCCGAAGCCCCACAAGTCGACCAACGGGCGCACTGTAGGGTCAAAATACCCTCCGCTTAGCGCCCATACGCGTCGCGATATACGATACACATCGGCAGTCATGCTGTCCACTTGCCGACTCTCGCCTCGATTGATGCGCGACACGGTCGACTGTGGCTCAAACATCGACAACGACATATTCACGCGCTGCATCGTGGCTATTATGCTATCGTCGAGCGGGCGGTCAGCAAGATAAGTGATGTGATACACCGTGCCCCATGCCGCGCCTTCGCTGTTACGCCACTCGGCTCCACGGCGACACCCGGTGAGTATCATCACCGCTGCGATTATGTATATCATACATTTCATTTCGCAAATATAAACATTTTTCTCCACTCCTTGTTGATTATTTCCCACTTTTTATTTTACTTTGTATTGTTTTTATCATACCGACCATGAACGACGTCAAACAACGCATCGACTACCTGCGGCAACTCATCAACCGCTGCAATCACGAATATTATGTCGAAAATTCCCCCACGATTTCCGACTACGACTTCGATATGTATATGCACGAACTCGAGGCTCTCGAGCGCGAGCACCCCGAGTTGGACGACCCTCTGTCGCCCACTCATCGTGTTGGCTCGGATATCAGCGAGGGCTTCGACCAAGTGCCGCATATCTATCGCATGCTCTCGCTTGCCAATACTTATTCGATGGACGATGTGGACCGCTGGGTCAGCCGTATGCTCGAGGCTTTGCCCGGACAGCAAGTGGTGATTGATGGCGAACTCAAGTTTGACGGCACCGGCATATCGCTCATCTATGAGCATGGGCGACTCCTCCGCGCAGTCACTCGCGGCGATGGCGAGAAGGGCGATGTGGTCACCGACAATATCAAGACCATTCGCTCTATCCCCTTGCAGTTGACCGGCTCCGGGTGGCCCGATTTCTTCGAAATCCGTGGCGAAATCGTCCTCCCTTTCAAATCGTTTGACCGCCTCAATGCCGAGCGTCAATACAACGAGGAACCGCTCTTTGCCAATCCTCGCAACGCCGCTGCCGGCACCCTCAAATTGCTCAATCCCGCCGAGGTGTCGCGTCGTGGCTTGGACGCTTATTTCTACTATCTTCTCGGCGATAACCTCCCCTACGACAATCACTACGACAACATGATGGCGGCTCACTCCTGGGGCTTCAAGGTATCATCGGCTATGACCCGCATGACCTCACTCGAGCAAGTCGACGAGTTCATCCGCCATTGGGATACCGCTCGCCGTGAGTTGCCTGTCGCCACCGATGGCTTGGTATTCAAGGTCGACAACTTGCAGCAGCAACTCAACCTCGACTTCACAGCCAAGTCGCCTCGCTGGGCTGTCGCATATAAATTCCCCGCCGAGCGTGCCCTCACTCGACTGTTGTCGGTATCCTTCGACGTGGGACGCACAGGTGTCATCACTCCGGTTGCCAATCTCGACCCGGTCCTCCTGTCGGGCACTGTGGTCAAGCGCGCATCGCTCCACAATGAGGATATTGTTCGCAGCCTCGATATCCATGTCGATGACATGGTATACGTGGAGAAGGGCGGCGAAATCATTCCCAAAATTACCGGCGTCGATGTCTCCAAGCGCTTGCCAGGCAGCGAGCCATTGCCCTTTGTCACTCACTGCCCGGTGTGTGGCACACCGCTGATGCGTATCGAGGGCGAGGCAGCATGGGTGTGCCCCAACAAATATGGTTGCCCGCCCCAGATTATCGGGCGCATCGAGCACTTTGTCGGGCGCCGCATGATGAATATCGACGGCATCGGAGAGGAAACCGCCGCCGCCCTCTTCAACGCCGGCTTGGTCGCCAATTATAGCGACCTCTATGACCTCACTGTCAGCGATTTGCTCACCCTAGACGGCTTCGCTCAGCGCAGTGCCGAGCGCGTCGTTGCCGGCATCGCCGATAGTCGGCAGGTGCCTTTCGAGCGCGTCGTCTTTGCCCTCTCCATTCCCAACGTGGGCGAGACCACCGCGCGCAAGATTGCTCGTGCTGTGGGCAATATCGATGAACTGATGACCTGGAGCGCCGAGCGCCTCGCTACTATCGAGGATGTAGGTCCTATCATCGCGCAGAGCATTGTCGACTTCTTTGCCAACGAGGTCAACCGCAGCAATGTTGAGCGCCTGCGTGCCGCCGGCGTTAAGATGGCTGTCGATGCGCCTGCCACTCCGGCAGTCGACACCCTCGGTGGCAAGGCTTTTGTCATCAGCGGAGTTTTTGTCCATAATTCACGCGACCGTTACAAGGAACTCATCGAGCAGCATGGCGGCAGAAATGTCGGCTCGATTTCCTCAAAGACCGACTATGTCCTTGCCGGTGCAAATATGGGACCTGCCAAGTTGGAAAAAGCCACAAAACTCGGCATCCCCATCATTGACGAGGATACCTTCCTCGCCATGATTGCTACCACACCCGACAAGGACCCCGAGCCCGCCGGTATCCCATCTTTATTCGATTAATGATTATGGAGAGCGAGAGAATTATTCTTAGACGGTGGACCCTAGACGATGCCGAGGCCCTCTTCCGCTATGCCTCCGACCCCGAGGTGGGTCCGCGGGCAGGCTGGAAGGCACACGAGTCTGTCGAGGAGAGTCGCGAGGTGATTGCCCGGGTGTTTGACAACCCCACCACGTGGGCTATCGTGCTGAAATCTTCCGGCTTGCCCATCGGAGCCATCGGCTATGGACCTTCGTGCGACAGCGGATTGCCGTCGTTGCCCGGCGAGCCCACTGTGGGCTATTGGGTCGCTCGTCATTATTGGGGACAAGGCATCTGCACCGAGGCATTGAGATTGATGCTCGACCATGTGGCACGCACCACCGACATTCGCTCGATGGTCAGCGGGCACTTTGTCGACAATCCCGCCTCGGGGCGTGTGATGGAGAAATGTGGCTTTGTGCCCACCGGCGAAATATGCACATCCTCGACCCTCGCTATTGGCTCCTCCAAGCCCATCCGTGTCCTCCGCCTCCTCCTGTAACGCTTGCTTTAACCTATGATATATTAAGATATGAGACGTGCGATTGTAATGTTGTTGTTTATTGCTGCCGCGGTCGCTGTGCGCGGACAGAAGATTTTTTGCACCGATAGCCGCACTCGTGCCGATGTGCTGGTGTTTGTCGTTGACCGTGAATACAAAGCCGACCTTATAGTGTATCGCACTGACCGCGAGTATCGCGCTAAGGCTAATGAAAACAAGGGCATTTGGTTCTTTACGGAGCGCGAGTATCGCGCCGACAAGAAGATTTTCTTTGTCGACCGGGAGTATCAAGCCGACCTCAAGGTGTTCTTCACCGACCGTGAGTATCGTGCCGGCTGGAAGAACGAAGCCAAGCGTTATCTCCTGTATTGAAGATGGGCAACTGTCAAAAAAATCGGCTGTAATTGATTTAATTACAACCGATTAATCGTGCTGTCGGGGTGACAGGATTCGAACCTGCGACCGCCTGGTCCCAAACCAGGAGCGCTACCGGACTGCGCTACGCCCCGAAAACGTCTGCAAAGTTACACATTTTTTCCGGCTCTACAAAGTCGCCCTACAATTTAAACATATTTTCACACTCAGCGCCGGGAGCGGAATTTACTTTACGCCGAAGAATTGAGCCATCGCTGCCATGAAGGTGTGGCTGTTGTACATGTTTCTGACGTCGATTGACAACTTCTTGAGCTTTTTGTCGGTGGGGGAGAGGTAGAGCATCCCGTCTCTAAAATATTCCAATATCCTGCAATAGCTCCAAGGCAATTTATCACATTATTTCACAGTATACAATTTCACCGATACCAACCAAAAAACTTCCATTCGAAAAAATATTAATTGTAGTATTATTTGCTATAAAGCACTTTTTTTGTAATTTCGCATTGTAATTATATCGTAAGAGTTATCCCAAGTAATGACCTTAATCAATATATTCCTATGCCTACAAGCACAAAAATAAGAAGCAGCGAATTCAAGAATAACAAGCAACTCACTAGTTACATCATTCCGGATGGCATCAAACTAATTGATAGTTTCGCTTTCGCAGGATGCACTTCACTTGAATCAGTGGTGATTCCCGATAGCGTCAAAGAAATTGGTTATAATGCTTTCGAAGAATGTCCTTCACTCCGGAAAATCATCATTCCATCTGGAAGCAAGGATAAGTTTGTTAGACTTGGACTTGATGAGGTGTTATTGGTTGAGAGGGATTGATGGTCTTGATATGTAGATAAGAAATACCTGGGGTTGGTTTGACGCCAATGCTATGCGTTTTATTGTGGTCCGATGGTCAACCTCTGGTAAAACCTGACCTAAGGGCGCAACTTCATCACTGCTCAGTCACTCAAAAACTGACCGCACACAATCAAGACTGGACCATTCAATAGAATGATGGCATCTAAGTCTCTAATTATTTACTGTTATTATAATTTTGTGAGGTTTTAGTAGGTGTTTAATTGGTGCGGAAGAGGGGGGATAGGTCGCCGCAGTCGTCGCAGAAATACATTGTATCGGTGTCGATGGAATGTATTATTACGTAGTGGTTCTCGGGGTCTTTGCTCTTAATGTACCAATCGAGGGTCTCTTTGTTCAATTCCATTTTCTTATGCCAATTCTTAAACATTAGTGTGTTTGTTTGTGGATCAAAGGTATATTTTCCCTTGATGGTGCTCTTGTAGTGATATTGCATTACTCCACGAGGGTCTTGGCGGGTGGCTTCTTCGGTTATGTTGGTGAATGTTCCATCGGGGTTTAAGGAGAGTATTTGGCGGTCGTCGTACAGGTGACCATATTTTGTCCATGTGCCAACAAAGTCATTGAGCGTGTAGTGGCATTTTAAATCACCTCGATAATATTGATACCAGTCATAGATTTCTTGGGGCCAGTATTTGCCGTTGTCAGAGGGGCCGTATGCCTCACGAATACTGTCTAACTGCTCTGCGGTGATACTTGGAGCGAGCTCAGTTGGCGGGTCCAATTTTTTAAACTCGCTGATGTCTGCATAATAGTTGCAGAAAGGTTCTTTAAGACAATCTCGTATTTCGTCGTAGGTAACGAGCACTATAGGGCATCCGCAAACGCCGGGTGCAAGGGCATATCGCTCATAGTAGAATAGCAATCCGGCTCCATGAACTCCCGGAAGATTCATCGGATAATTCTTCAGCGAAAAGGGCTCTTGGGTATTGACACTTGACGCAGTCGCGAGGTCGGTCAATCCCAGCCATCGGTTGAGCGAGTCAATATAAGAATCTACATCGGTTAAGGGACTATAAATTGGATAATTTGCCGCCATGTGATATGCAATTCGTTGGCGCAGACATTCCATCTTATCAGGCTTAATAATATCGTCTAAATTGACTATTTTGCCCGTCTTGCGATTAAAAGTCTGAAAATATGTTGCGTAGTTGCCATGGGCACCACCTGAATAGGCATAGTAATATTGCCGATATGTGACGTATTCTTCATTGAGGAATATAGGGTATATCTCAATACTCATTTCATATCCCCTCGGTCCATAATCAATGATTGTGGGTAATTCGTTATAAAACGAGTCACTCTCTCGGTCAAGCGCCTTTCTTACTATTTCGTTTTGTGTCAATCCGTTGGCGGTTAATTCTTTGGTGTCAAATGGCATATTCGTGTCACCGCTATCTATGAAGTTCCAAGATAGTAACTCGCTGTGGATAAACGATAAAAGATTAGCAGTAATTGCAGGATGAAGCTCGAGCGTAGTAATAT